>JBBIVP010000025.1:7473-15702 GCA_037439705.1 bacterium | reverse complement strand
TTTCACCTGCTGGGCCTATACAGGCTACCTGAACCTTATCATCATTGAGTTCTTTTTTTATTGCCATCTCTGTTTCAATTGTGTCCTTACCCCAGAGATGAGACGCATCCCTCATTTCTATCTTCCCCTCTCTTATCAAGAGATAAACTGGTTTTGGCGATTTTCCGGTGAAAAATATCCCGTCATATCCGCATTTCTTTATCTCAGGGGAGAAATATCCACCTGAGTTGGCATCGCCCCATCCACCTGTCAGAGGAGATTTTCCAACAACCATGTACCTTCCCACAAAAACCGCTCCTGTTGCTGTTAGGAATCCGGGAAGCATTCCAAGAATGTTATCTGGTCCAAGAGGGTCTATTCCGGGCTTCATTCTGTCAAAGAGAATTTTTACTCCGAGTCCGTATCCGCCGAGAAAATCCTTATATATCTCTTCTCCGAGTTTTTCTTCCTTGAATTCTCCCTTTGTCATGTCAACCCATAAAATTTTACCCATATATCCGCCTGCCATCTCTTCCTCCTTAATTTTTTAAAGGTTATATTTTTTTAAACTTTCGTTCAAGTATTTTTGAGGAACGCCGTCTTCTTGAAGTCTAACCCTTAATTTAATATAATTTTAAAAATGGCAAAGAAAATCGTTGAATCAGAAGAACTGAGGGTGGAGGTAGAACCTTCAATTGAAAGTACCTTCGCAATTATGGGAATGGTAGAAAAATTCTCAATCCCTGACATCCTCAACCTCCTAAACATGCAGAAAAAAACAGGGGTTCTGGTTGTCCGATATGAAGATGTGGAGAAAAAAATCTACCTGAAGGATGGTGAGATAGTGTTTGCATCTTCAAATCTAAAGGAGGACAGACTTGGTGAATCCCTTGTAAGAAGGGGAAAAATTACCATGGCTCAACTGGAAGAAGCAAGCAGGGAAATGAAGGAAGGAAAAAAACTCGGAAAGGTGCTCGTGGAGAAAGGCTGGATCAGTCCGAAGGAGTTATTTTACGGAGTGAGGGCTCAGGTTCAGGAAATAATTTTTAATCTCTTTCCTCTTTCAAAAGGGCACTTCTATTTTCTTGAGGGAGCCTTTGACCACGAAAATGTTGTCAGGTTCAATATGAGCACCCAGATGTTGATAATGGAAGGAATAAGGATGTCCGATGAACTCGGAACATACAGAAAGATGTTCCCTCCCAAATGGTTTGTCGTAATAAAGGAGGAAGCAGAAGAACCGGAAGAACATACAGAGAAAATGATTTTTAGAGAAATCGGAGAGGGAGTAAGGATAGAGGATTTGATGAGGAACACCGGACTCTCAGAATACAAGCTTCTCAAGGTTATTCATGAATTGAAAGAAAAAAACCTGATAGAGGTTAAAGAAACAAAACCTGTTCCTTCTACAAAAATCAGGGATTTTCTTGAAGACTTTAATTCAATAATCTCTGACATCTATTCAATAATAAAATCAAAAGCCGGGGATTTTGATTACCTGTCATTTTTTAACAATTTTTTTGAAGATATGCCTGAAGAGATGAGGGAACTCTTTGAAGGAATTTCATTAAGAGAGGATGGAAGCATTGATGTAAACAGGGTCTTTGAAAATTTCAGAAATAGCAAAAATTCGGACAAAGAAACAATTCTCATTTCAGCATTAAAGGAACTAATAAGGTTTGAACTCTTTGAACTTAAACTCTATCTGTCAGAGGAGGAAAATTCAGAGCTTCAGAAAGTTCTTTCAGAAACAGGAATAATTTGATGAAAACGAAGATTCAGGTAAAGGTCGGTGAGGGATACAACATAAGGCTTCCAAGAACAATTGTAAAACAAATGGGAATAACCGAGAACGAAATGATTGCCATAATTCCAGCCGGATACAAATTCTCAATACTCCAGAAAAATCCAGATGAAACTATACCTGCTATAATTGTTGATTTATCGGTCATCAGCATAGCAGACCTCTTTTCCTTTCTCAATATGACACAAAAAACAGGAGTGCTGGTGGTAATTCCTGAATCGTTTCTTTCCACAAGCGTATATTTCTCAAACGGAGATGTGGTATATGCCTACTCAGAGGATAAGGCTTTTAAAATAGGACAGATTTTATTCAAACTTGGCTACATAAACGAAGAACAACTGAAAACTGCGGAAGAGGAAATGAAAAAGGGAGAAGGAAAGTTCGGCTCAATTCTCCTTAAAAAAGGGTTTCTTACAACAAAAGAACTTTGGATGGGTTTGAGGTATCAGATGGAGGAAATCATCTATAACCTTTTCAGTTTAAAAATCGGGATATCATTTTTTATGGACGGTATAAAAGTTGACCCTGAACTATCACAGATATCCCTCAGCACCCAGAACCTTCTTATGGAAGGCTTCAGGAGGATGGATGAATGGGTTCTGATAAAAGAAAAAATAAAGAGTCACGATGTAATCCTTGAACTTTCTCCAAATCCACCGCCCATAAAGGTATCTGAAACGGTGAAGAAGGTTCTGGAAACCATAGACGGAAAAACATCAATCTCTGAAATAATAAGAAAAACGAAACTTGGAGAATTCGGAACATACAAGATTTTATTTCAACTCCTTAAATTGGGAGTTATAAATGTTCTCGGCGAACCAGTTCAAACAAAGAGCGAAGAGGTTCTGAAGTGGGAGGAAAAAATTGAAAAATACAACAGATGTTTCAGAAATGTGGTCTCGATTTTTAAGCAAAAAATTGATGGGTTTGATTTAAAGAAGCATCTTGATGATTTCAAAAAGAGCCTCTCACAAAGAATGAAAGGGATATTTCAGGATGTAGAAATAGACGATGAAGGGTGTGTTTCGGCTACAAAACTCGCTGAAAATGTAAGGAATCTCCTGCTTGAAGAATCGGATGAGATAACAAAGGTGGGAGGATTGTTGAACATCCTTGGAGACCAGTTCGTCATTGAGGCAATGAACGAACTCCTTAACTTCCTCCAGTTTCTCGGAAGAAATCTTCTTGATGAAAGTTCCTACAAAGAGGTTGTGAAGCTTGTAGAAGAAGTAAGAAAGGGATGAAACCTGAAGAAAGGATAATAGTAGCCCTTGACCTTGAAAGGGAGGAAGATTTTAAAAGGGTTCTGGACGAAATTTCACCTTATGCAAAAATTGTAAAAATCGGACCCGTAGCATTATTCGGAGTTGGTTTCAGAACTATTGATATGGCAAGAGAAAAAGGGCTTGAGGTATTTCTTGACCTGAAACATATGGACATTCCTAATACGGTTGCTCTCACAGCAAAGGGGCTTGCAAGGATGGGAATAAAGATGTTTACCATTCACTGTCTGGGTGGAAGGGAAATGATAAAAACTGTAAGAAATGAACTCTCTTTCTTTGAAACCCCTCCTCTTATGATAGGCGTTACCGTTCTCACATCGTGGAATAACGAAACCATTTTGTCTTTTGGAATTTCATCCATGGAATCTCTATTTGAAACCATTGTCAAAATTGGAATTGAGGGAGGAGTGGATGGATTTGTTTGTTCGCCAATGGAAATAAGCAAAATTAAAAATCTTGCTCCGGATAAAATATGTATCACTCCAGGAATAAGAATTACATCAGAAGTAGATGACCAGAGAAGAACAGGAACTCCTGAAGAGGCAATAAAAAGCGGAGCGGATTACATAGTGGTTGGAAGACCCGTAATAAAATCCCTTCAGCCTGCTCGGGCATTCCTTGAAATTCTTAAAAGAATAGAGTCTTGCAAATAGTTTACGGCTTAAACCCTGTTATTGAACTTTTAAGAGCAGGAAGAAGAAAGGTGGAAGAGATAATCTATTCAAGGGAAGAAATTCCTGAAGAAATAAAAAGTATCTGTTCTGAAAAAGGAATTCCATTAAAAAGAGGGGATGTAGAAAGATATGCAAGGGGAGCGGTTCACCAGGGGATAGTCGCTAAAACTGAGCCCTATCCATACGCATCCGAAAAAGAAATTGATGGAAGGTTTCTTCTATTTCTTGACGGAATTGAAGACCCGAGAAATTTTGGCGCTGTTATAAGATGTGCATGGGCTTTCGGCATAGAAGGAATTTTCATTCCACAGAAAGGTTCAACGAAGGTCACACCCGTGGTTTTAAAAACCTCTGCAGGAATCGCAGAATGGATGAAAATTGCAATTACAAAGAAACCCGCTTCATTTATTAAAAAGATGAAGGAAAGAGGTTATCAAATTTTAGCCCTTGACGAGAATGGGGAAAAAATACTTGAAGAATTTCAACCTCAGGATAAGATACTTCTTATCGCGGGTTCAGAAGGAAAAGGAATTAAAAAATCAATTCTTCATCTCAGCGAGTTCACATTGAGAATAGAAACAAAAGTTTCCCTCAATCTGAGTGTAGCAGTTGGAATTGCCCTTTACTCAATCAAGAATAAACTTCCCCAAAAAATTTTTGAAAAGGTAATAAATAAAAACTGCAAGAGGGACAGCAATTATCCAGACAAAAGCAATAATTAAGGGATTACCATTTTTACCAAGTGAAAGAACACCTATCCTCCACATATTCCAGTCAAATAACCATCCAAGAATTATGCCTCCGAGAATGTAGACGAATTTCTCAGATTTTCTTTCTGCCAGCAGTTCATATCCAAGAAGGTAGAAAAAGGTAAGGAATATCCACAGAATAAAAAAGAAAAGAGGGGTATTTATAATAAGGGTTTTCCCGTGAACATAATAGATATCCCATTTAGCACCAAGGTACTCAAAACCTGTATTTATTATAGTGATAACAATTCCGCACATAAACGAAGAAATGAGCGTCCTTAATCTCAGAATGGAAGACCTCCTCCTTTTATAACGTCTATTATCGGAGCAAGTATTTTATGGATGAGCCCATTTACCTCACAGTTGTCGTGGGGAATATGCCATGTTTTTGCATCGGTATAACCGCATTGAGGAAGTGGCTCTGTAAGGGGATAGAAGTTTATCTTCACAGCACCTGCAAATGTAGGGTCAATGAGGTAGAAATATGGGATGGAACTTGGAATCCCATCCTGTAGCAGGCTTTTTACAGTAACTTCTTTTGGAACCTTTACAGTTGTATCAAAAAAATGAGGAGTGTCAACTGCATCGGTTGAGCAAATAAGGAAGAGCAAATTCGGGTCAAGAACATTTGTTGCTGGTTTGTTGTAATCATAGGGTGGAACGGTGGATGTTCCGCACTCCCATTCAAGCCATAGTGTATCAGCCTCCTCCACCGTTTTTGGATATTCCTGAGTATAATCGTGATATGCTGTCCATAAAGGAAGAATTCTTCTCAACGAAAAATTGTTGTTCTTGGCCTCCTCATAAAGCTTGGCTGGAGAAATCTGAATGACATCTCCAAGGATGCTTGTCAGAACTCCGTAAATGAGGTCTGCGCTGACTGTTCCTGGTGAAATAAATGATTTGATTGTATCAATCAATTCCTGAGTTTCAGGGTCTGGTTGAAGGAGGGCTGTTATAAAATCAATAAGGTCTAAAACAATGGCAGAATCAATGAGTACCTGAAAAACTATGGCAATCAAAGGAGCAATATCATTAGCCCAGCTTATAAAGGAGTCAGACATCTCAAGGGATTTTAAAACATTCTTAACTGCAATTTCTATATTCTCTGAAACCTTCATTTTCACACATATATTTTTCTCTGCCTTTTCCTCTTCAGTGCAAGCGGATTTCACATCCTTTCTCAATCTGTTATAAAACCTGAAAAGGATTGTGTTCGGGTCTTTGCCGATGCTGAAGATGGTATCCGTTTCAAATGGTCTGCTCTTCACATCGTTTATTGATTCAAGAAGGCTCTGAAAGGCGTTCTTAAGATGTGTCTGCGAGCTCAAGAGGTCTCCAGTATTTCCGTTAAAACCAAGAAGGTTGGGATTGGCATTGAGGGTAGTTCCGAGTATCTTTAAAACTGCTGGAAGGGGATTTGTATTAAGCATATCCATTATTCCGGAATTGAATATAAAACTGAATGTCGCGAAAACATCTATGTTGAAATCAATTGTGTAGAGTATCTCTGCAACCCCAACAACAGCTGAAAAGATGAATTCAAGGAAGTATGCCTCTCCAAGGTTGTAAACGCCACCAAAATCAAGGGAAAGAATTGGACCAAAACCTATGTCAACTACAAGAGGCAAGGACTCAGCTTTGAACACAAAGGTAGTGTCCTTCTCTATCTCATCAAAACATATACGATAGTTATCTCCCAGCTCATCACAGAGGAGGTGATTCCTCATCCTCTCAATCAAAATTGACTCAAGGAAGTTCCTTATTATATAATTGATACCCGTGAGTGCCTGTGGCTGTTGAGCTTGTTGAATCATTTGAAGAATAGGAAGAAGGATTTGAATGTTTTCCTGAATTTCAACTATGGCATCAAATATGTCAGAGATTATAACGCCGAATTTTGCAGGAGTATATGAAGCGTTAAGTCTTAAAACTTCTTCGTAAGTTGTTTTCGCATCATCATATTTTCCTTCCTTAAGATAAATCTCAGCGCTATCCATCTTTTCCTTTATCTTCTGCTCAACAGGACTTGTAGGGCAGGACAGAAAAAGAAAAAGGGTAGAACTTAATAAAAATAACTTCTTCATCTTTCCCTCCTTTGATTTCATTATTAAAATTATAAATCTGAAATTCTTCAAAATCAAGCCTTGAAAAAAGAAAAAAAATTTTTATAATAAAAAATATGAAAAAGGCATCAGACCTGAAAATAGGGGATGTCTTTAAGGAGGGTGAAAATTACTTAAGGGTTGTAAATGTAACGAGGCATTCAACAGTTGGGCAAATGGCAGGAGCAGTTTTTGTGAAGTGCCAGAACCTCCTCAAGGGAAATGTAGTTGAGAAAAGATTCAAACCGGATGAGGATGTGGAGGACATTTACCTTGAAAGAAGGGATACAGAATACCTTTACAACGATGGCGACACCTTCTATTTTATGGATGTGAATACATACGAACAGTACGAAATTCCCTCTTCCTCAGTTGGAGAAGGGCAAAAATTTCTAACTCCAAATATGAAGATACCACTTCTATTTATAGACGGAAACCCTATCACTATCCAGTTTCCAGATACTGTTATTCTCAAGGTCATCTCAACTGCAGCACCCGTAAAGGGTGAGACGGACAATGTCTGGAAAACAGCGGTTCTTGAAAATGATATTGAAACCATGGTTCCACCATTTATAAAAAATGGGGACCTTGTAAGAGTAAGGGTTCCATCGAGTGAGTATGTTGAAAGGGTAAAGGGCTGATGAGAACCCTCCTTCTTCCTGGAAAAAGAATAAAGAGACTTTTGAAAATGGAGGGTGTTTTAAGGTGTGTGAAGGAGGCTTTTTTGAACGAACCCAGAGTTAATATGCCTCCAAAAAAGTATTTGTTATTGAAAAATGGAGATTTTCGTGCAATGCCTGTAGCTTATGGAAGATTTGCTGGAATAAAATGGGTAAATGTTCATCCTGAAAATAGAAACCTTCCCACTGTAATGGCTGTCTTCATCCTGAACGATGCAAGAACAGGGTTTCCGCTCGCAATAATGGATGCAACAGCGATTACAGATTTCAGAACAGGAGCCGGAGCGGGTATTGCAACAGACCTCCTCTCCCGTTCCGATTCAAGGGTTCTTGGACTCATAGGATGTGGAAGGCAGGCATGGACGCAATTTCTTGCAATAAACCTTGTAAGAAATATAGAAAGGGTGATTCTATACGACATCAATAAAGAAAAGGCTAACGCATTGAAGGAAAAAATAAGTTCTCAGAAAAAGGAGATTGAGGTTTTCATAGCAGATGACCCTTCAATAATGAAAGAATGCGACATCATTTCAACTACCACACCTTCCATCTCTCCTGTGCTCATGATGAGGCATATAAAAAACGGGGTTCACATAAATGCAATTGGTGCGGATGCACCGGGGAAACAGGAGATTGACCCCATTATATTAAAAAATGCAAGAATTGTGGTTGACAATATGGAACAGGCAATTCATTCAGGCGAAATCAACATTCCCATAAAGAAAGGAATTATTTCGGAAAAGAACATATATGGTACCCTTGGAGAAATAGTAAGGGGCAAAAAACTCGGAAGAAGAAGTATGGACGAAATAACCCTTTTTGACTCAACAGGTCTTGCAATTCAGGACATAGCGGTAGCAAGCTTCATCTACGAAATGGCAAGGGAAATTGGAGCAGGCGAAGAGATAAGACTTGTAGATTTTTAAGAGTATCAGGCAAATTTTGAGCGTTTAAG
>JBBIVP010000025.1:0-7414 GCA_037439705.1 bacterium | reverse complement strand
TTTGAATGTTCCGTTTGATTACAAAGAGTTAAATCTCGTTTGGCACCACCAAAAAATTTATATTTCAGAAAACGGAGAAAGAAAAGACCTGATTTTATGAGTATTTGGGGAAAAAAGAGGTTTTTCAAAAAAGTCAAAAACTCCATCTAATGCGCCCCCTTTTCTTAGCATTTTTTCTCCTTTAGAATGAATAAAAAAATGTGAGCTTTAACTGAGTATCCTTTTCATCCACATCGTCGTAGACCACATACATGAGGTTCGGGATGACACTTACATTATTTAGAGGATGAAAATCAACGCCGAAGAGGATAAGATTGAAGGGTGAGGTTTCGTTGAAGGGGACATAACTTACTGTTGAACCCCATGGCAGCGGGTCATTCATTCTGTCATATCTTGCGAGGAGGGATAGTTTTTCCGAGACATTGATGATTCCAAAAATTGAATAAACATCAAATTTAAAATTTCCTTTTTCAACTTCCTGCTCTTCAAATCGGTGGGAATATTGAACTCCGAGTCGACCTTTTTTGTGCTTCCATCCAAGAAATGCCTGATAAGTGTAATAGGCGAAATAAGTATTATATTTGTTTGCTTTCAAACCGTAATCAGCATACAGTTCCAACGAAAAGTTTAGCTGTAGGATGAACAGAAACGCCCCCATATATTTTTTTTCCTTGTTGAATTCAGATTTTATCCCCTCTCCGTTACCAGCCATAACATGGTATCCAAAAAACCCATCTTTTCCAATAGAACCCTTAAAAGCAATTCCAAAGTCTCTGCTCTCACCCATTTTGTAAAGATCAAGGGGGGTTTTCTCAACTGCTCTGTACCCCCAGAAGTCTACAATATAATATTCCCATGTAGGAGTAGGAGAAATTCCGAGGATTATTGTATTGGTTATAGTATGGTTTCCTATTTTGTATGCCAGATATGCATCTTTTATGTATGGTTTTAAGAAATCGGATGATTTGAAATCTCCGGGGCTGTTCATTTCCAATCTTAGACGAGTAGTCCAGCTATCTGATATTTTATAATCGTAGGTGAAATAAATTCTCCTGAACCAAAATCCATTTTCACCTTCCAGCTCGGGGTTGTTGTTGGTGAGATTGTAGTAGAAATCTCCAAACATGTAGCCTGAAAATTTCCCTTCTCCATAAACAGAAAAAGAAAGACTTATAAGACCTACCGCGAAAATTACCACCGTCCACCAACTAACACTTTTTGCCTTCATGACACACCACCACATCTTTAATTCTCCTGTTCAAAGAATAAGCCTTTTTAAGGAAATGTAAAGAAATTTTTAATTTTTTCATGTATTGCTAAAAAACAAAATTAGCCTCACTTTTTCAGAAGGCTCTTTTAGGTGACTTAATCAAAAATGCTTGAAAATATAAGAACTTATGAGATATAAATTTCACAGTGGCGAAAGACAGGTGAACTACCTTGAATTAATAGACAAAATTGTATGGGGAATTCCACTTATTTTGCTTCTTCTTGGAACAGGGCTTTATCTCACAATAAAACTCAGATTTCTTCAGTTCAGAATTCTCATCCCCTCATTAAAACTGGCGTTGATTGAAAGAAAGGAGAAAGAGAAGGCAGAAGGTGACATATCCCACTTTCAGGCTCTGATGACTGCCCTTTCTGCCACTGTGGGAACAGGAAATATAGTGGGAGTGGCAACTGCAATAAGCATCGGTGGACCCGGGGCTATGTTCTGGATATGGATGACAGGGCTTGTGGGTATGGTTACAAAATATGCTGAAGCCCTTCTCGCTGTAAAATATAGAACCACAAACAAATATGGTGAGATGTGTGGTGGACCGATGTATTATATTCCGGAAGGGACAAAAATAAAACTTCTTGGTGTTCTATTTGCCCTTTTTGCATCCGTAGCAGCATTTGGAATAGGAAACATGGTTCAGGCAAATTCCATTGCGGAAGCGATAAATTCAACATGGAAACTGGATACAAAAATCACAGGAACTATTCTGGCATTCCTTACAGGTCTCGTAATAATAGGCGGAATAAAAAGCATTGCAAAAACTGCTTCATTCCTTGCTCCGTTTATGATAATTGTTTATGTTCTTGCTGGTTTAACAGTAATTTTTTCAAATGTGAAAAATCTCCAGCAAGCCTTTTTCCTCATCCTGAAAAACGCATTCACTCCAGCTGGTGCGTGCGGTGGTTTCGTTGGAGCGGGAATTATGACAACAATAAGATATGGCGTGGCAAGAGGGCTTTTTTCCAACGAATCTGGGCTTGGAAGCTCCCCAATAGCCGCTGCAGCAGCAATCACCAAAAATCCGTTCAGGCAGGCAATTGTTTCAATGACACAAACCTTTATAGACACAATTGTTGTTTGCAGTATAACAGGACTTGTCATCATTTCCACAGGTGCTTGGTGTTCGGACCAGACCGGAGTAAATCTCACAATTGAAGGCATGGAGACGATTTTCAAAAGCTTCGGAAACAAAATAGTCTCTATAAGCCTCATCCTCTTCGCATTTTCCACTATTCTCGGTTGGTGCTATTACGGAGAGAAAAGCATTGAATACCTGCTCGGAGAAAAAGCGAGAAAGCCATACAGAATTTTGTGGACAATAATGGCGTTTTTCGGCTCCATATCAAGGCTTGAAACAATATGGATACTGGCAGACATTATGAACGGATTTATGGCTTTCCCGAACCTCATAGGGCTCATATCTTTAAGAAAAGTTATAGCTGAGGAAACCAGAAATGGAGGGCTTGAAAAAAGGGGAAAAATACTTGACAGAAATTAAAAAATTATGCTAAATTTTTTAATGAGGTGAAGAAAAATAAAGAAAAATACTATGCTATCTGGTTTTTCAGTGAAGGGGGAGGAAAAATTAAAAAAATTAGAATTTCTGAAAAAATGGCAAAATTTTTGAAATGGACATTTATTTCAGGAGGAGTATTATTTTTGTCCTGTATAATAATTTTTATATGGGGTTTACCAAAAATAAAGGGGTACGGAACATTGAAAAGCGAAAAATTCCGGTATCAAAATGTAATCAAAAATTCACTGGCACAGATTGATGAGATTTATATGTATATCTCGGAACTCAAACTCTTAGAGAAAAAATTAAGAATAATCGCAGATATTGAAGGAGGGAATAATACAGCCTTATTGGGAACAGGAGGAACAGGGGAAGAGACAGAGTCAGCAGAAGAAAAAGTTCTCCTCGCTTCAAAACTTGAAAGGGAACTATCAATGTTAAAAAATGAACTGATAAATACAAAAAAAGATTATGAACAAATTCTTCCTATCCTTGAAGAGAAAAGCAATTATATGAGAAGTCTCCCTATACTCTGGCCGGTCAGAGGATGGGTAACCTCAGAATTTGGATTCAGATGGACACCCACTCTTGAGACACACAGGTTTCATCAGGGAATAGATATTGCTACAAGAACTGGCACTCCTGTAATAGCACCTGCTGATGGAATTATTACATTTGCGGGATGGGAAGGGACATACGGAAAAACGGTACTCATTGACCATGGATACGGGATAGTTACAAGATATGCCCATCTGTCTGAAATATATGTAAATGCTGGAGATAGGATAAAAAGATGGGAAGCGATAGGGACTGTTGGAGATACCGGAATAACTACCGGACCCCACCTCCATTACGAAATAATTATAAATGGGGCCCCAGTAAACCCGAGAGATTATCTCGTTGATTGAAAAGGGAAGAAATTCTAAAAAAATTTCTTAACAAAAATTTCCCGGTAAGAATTCCAGAAAGACAGAAGGTTGTTGATATTTTTGTAAAAACCATTCTTTCACAGAACACAAACGACAGAAACCGGGACATGGCATACAAAAATTTGAAAGAAAGGTTCAAAAGGTGGAAAGATGTTCTTTCAACACCATTGTCAAAAATATCTTCTGCAATAAAACCCGCAGGGTTGTCAAAACAAAAATCAAAAACTATCAAAAGGCTACTAAAAAAAATTTATGAAAGATGGAGAAGTTTTGAAATTGATGAGTGCGTGTGCGGGATGGATAAGGAAGAGTTTGAAAAATTTTTCCTTTCCATAAAAGGAATAGGATTAAAAACAGTAAATGTGGTATGGGCTTTTGGATGTGGAAAATCTGCATTTCCAGTTGATACCCACATATACAGAATTTCAAAGAGGCTCGGACTTATTCCAGAAAGGGCAACAAGGGAGAAGGCTCATGAGATACTTGGCTCAATTTTTAAAAAGGACGAACTTCAGGTTCATCTTCAGATGATTGAATTTGGAAGAGAGATATGCAAAGCACGAAATCCCCTCTGCAATAAATGCGATTTAAGGTCAATATGCGTTTTTTGTAAAACGACACCTATTACAAGGGAGATTTGAAAGCAGAGCCACTAAAAAATGGGGGGACAGATTGGGTGTGAATAGCATCTGTGTTCCTACAAAATCAAACCGTAAGCAAGAATGCCCAGGCAGAAATAAAGAAAATTTCTGAACCATTAATCCTTTCATTCTTTAAAATGTCCTTTGTTATAACAATCCCTTTAGTCAATCCCATTTTACCCAAAAGGTCTGAAAGATGCCCTGTTTCTTTCTTTGTTATCTGAGCCCTATATTTTATTTCAAACGGAATGATTTCTTTTCCCTTAAGAAGAAAATCCACCTCGCTGTTTGTTTTGTAATAAAAAAGATTTCCTCCTCCCCTCTTTGCAACCTGATAGGGTGCTATACCTATCACATTTTCAACTACAAATCCCACATTCTCTTCCCTGAGTGAGTAATCCTTAAGAAGCGCATTCCTTATTCCCTGGTCAAAAAAGAGGTACTTCTTCTTTGCCTTCATCTGTTCCTTAATTTTTGCGAATTTCAGTATTTCCACCACCAGATAACTTGCTTTGAGAAATTCTATGTAGTTTATAAGTGTTGACCTGTCCAGCCCTGCAACCTCATTGATAGTCCCGTAACAGAAAAGCGTTCTCTTTTTTGATATAGATGAATACGGGAGGCTGAAAAGCGAAAAATTCCTCTATCAGAATGTAATTAAAAATTCAATGGCAAAAATTTAAATTATGACCATAGCCTCTTACAATAATGTGTACACTAAATTTTTTTCAAAATGCTGAAAGTCCTGTAATTTCTCGGCCGAGGACAAGGGTGTGAATGTTGTGGGTTCCCTCGTATGTGAAAACAGTTTCAAGATTGACGAGATGTCTCACAACTGAATGGTCAAGGGTTATGCCGGCTGCTCCGAGAATGTCCCTTGCAGTTCTTGCTACATCAAGGGCTGACTTCACATTGTTCATTTTCGCCATTGAAATGTGATAGTGTTTTGCCTTCCCTTCGTCCATCAGCCTTCCAACCCTGTATGCTAAAAGTTTTGCCTTTGTCATCTCCGTAAGCATAAAGACAAGTTTTTCCTGAACCAGTTGATGCCCTGCTATAGGGCACTCAAATTGTCTCCTTTCAAGGGAATATTTTAACGCTTCCTCATAGCAATCCCTCATTGCTCCTATTACTCCATATGCTATGCTGAACCTTGCATTGTTCAGACAGGTGAGTGCTGATTTCAATCCCTCTGTTTTTGGAAGTAAGTTCTCTTCAGGGATTCTGCATTCATCAAAAAATAACTCTGATGTTATGGAAGCCCTGAAGGATATCTTATCTTTTATTTCTTTTCCCTCAAATCCCTTTGTTCCCTTTTCTACAAGAAATCCCCTTATGCTTTGCGGGGAATCTCCCGTTTTTGCCCAAACTACCACCACATCTGCAATGTGTCCGTTTGTGATCCACATCTTTGAGCCATTTATTAAATAAGTTTTTCCATCCTTTATTGCCCTTGTCTTCATTCCCGCAGGGTTTGAACCAAAATCGGGTTCTGTAAGGGCAAAGGCTCCGATTTTCTTGCCAGATGCAAGAAGGGAAAGCCAGTATTTCTTCTGTTCTTCCGAGCCAAAATAATAAATTGCTCCCATGGTCAAAGAACCCTGAACAGAGGCAAAACTCCTCAAGCCGGAATCTCCCCTTTCAAGTTCTTCCATCATCAGTCCGTATGTTGTAAAATTTGTTCCTGCACATCCGTATCCCTTTATGTATGAACCAAATACTCCGAGGCTTCCAAGTTCTTCCACAATCTCCATCGGAAACCTTCCCTCCCGGAAACACTCTCTGATTAAGGGTTTAAACCTTCTTTCCACGAATTTTCTTGTCTCCTCCCTTGCAAGCTTTTCTTCTTCACTGTAAAGTTCATCCATGAGCAGGAAGTCCGGAGCCATCATTCCTCTTTAAGTTTTTTTTCCATTCTTTTGAGCAGTGCCTCAACACCTTCTTTGTTTATTATATTCGTATACTGGGAGTTGAAATTTTTTGTAATTGATGTCTGATCTATAATTATGTCAACTACCTTCCATTCCTCTTCTTTCTTTTTCATCACATAGACAACATCCATCTTTTCTTTCCCTTTGTATACAGCAGTGTAAACAAATGCCTTTCCGTTTTTCTCCTCTTCCCTCAAAAAATCAATCCTGTCTGCATGATAGGAGGATATCTTTTTTATTGAAGACCTCTTTAAGAGTTCTTTAAATAATTTGAAAAACCTTCCGCGCTGAAGGGATGTAAATTTACTTGAATTCTTTCCGAGAACATTTTTTGCCATCTCATCAAAATCAATCATCTCTTCAATTATCTTTTCAGCCATCTCGTTTGAGTTGTTCTTTGCAGCCTCTTCAAGAAAAGAATTTTTCTCTTTAATGGTTTCTAAGGGGGTAAGTAAAAAAAGTATGAAAATAAAATTCATCACTGACATGGATTCTCCTTTAACTTTCTTACCTCTTCAGGAGTTATTCCAGTATATATCTTTCCTTCCAAAAAGAAAAGAATTGCCTGCATCTGCCCCGCCTTTTGCCAGTTTATTTCAAGTGTTCCGTTATTGTTCTTATCCTCTTCTTCCTGAAGAATACCATCCCCTTCTGTCCCATATTTTCCTTTTTCCGGACAGTAGTCATCTCCATTGGGGTCAGGATTTTTCACAGGCTCATATCCCTTTTCATGAACTGAAAGGATTCCATCCACTCCTGTATCTTCTTCATAAATTGGAACTGCAAGATATTCATGCCTTCCTGAAAATTTTCCTGAAAGGTGAAGCCTCAAACCGGAGTTAGGAATTGGGTCTTCAGGAGGATAAATTATGTCAAAGTTTTTAAAGGGCGGGAATAGTCCGAGAAGTATTCCCTCCTCGACAGCCTTTTTGTTTCTTTCAAGGCTTATAAATCCTGCAGCCCTTCCAAGGGAAATGCCCGTGGCAGTTGGAACGGTTTTATCCCCTATGGAAATCTGAATGAGAACATTCCTTGGACCGAGTCCTTCGAGCGGGTAATTTGACCAAATTCCTTCGGAGTAATTGTTATAATGAACCGCATAATTTATCGGGTCG
>JBBIVP010000024.1:6395-16565 GCA_037439705.1 bacterium | reverse complement strand
TTTTATATCTTCAATCTCTGCATCTGGTAAATGCTCACCAGAGATAAATTTCATAAAATCTATGAGTCCGTTCATAGCATTGCTTACAATGGAAACTGCGGTAGAATCCATTTCTGATTTTGGTATGCTCATATCCTTTACAAATTTAATAACATTTCTTCCCAATTCAAAAGAATCAAGTTCACCTTTCTCATTAAACCTCACATTTCCAAAAACAGCAATCGCTTCTTCAGAAAGGTCTGTGAAATAATCGTTAAATATCTTCTGCGGGTCCGCATTCTGAGCATCCATACGGATTTTGTCAAAAATGTATCTGAATAGAAAATTATATATATCCACAAGTTTTACAATCTTCTGAACGATTTTTTCCTGTGATGTTGTTAAGGAAGAAAGTTCCTCTCTGGCGGACTCAATCATAAAATCAAGGGAATTTTCAAAAGATTTTAAAGGCGATAATTCTGTCTCTGTAAAGAAGTCATCTATAACCCTTGTAATGTCCTCATCCTCACTTACTTCGGCAACAGGAATTTCAATTTCCTCTTCAATTTTTTCTTCCTCTATTTTTCTTTCTTCTATTTTCAATGGTCCCTCAATCCCTTCCACAGGTTTAATTTCTTCATCATGAACAACTTTTCTCTTTTCCATTTCTCTCTGGAACTCAATTATTTTTGCTTCATATTCCTCGTTTTTCTTTCTTAAATCCCCAAGGATTTTTTCAACCTTATTTTTTTCGTCTTTCAGCCTTGATAATTCAGCTTCAAGTTCTGATATTTTTTTGTCTCTTATTCTGACTCCTTCATTAATGTCTGAAAAACTTTTCCGAAGGTTTTCAATTTCCAGTTCCTTTTTAGAAATTTCTCCTTTCAATTCGGACGCCATGCTTTTCATCTTTTCCATCTGTTCCAGCGCAATTCTCCTTTCTTTTTCCTTTTCTTCAATCATTTCTTTCAAACTTGCAATTTCTTTTTCCATATCCTTCAGCCTTAACTCTGATGCCTCAACCTTCTTTTTGTAAAAAGTTAGTTCACCTTCCAATTCTCTTGCCCTTTTTTCTATCTCTTCATTTCTTCTTTTATAATATGAAACCTCTTCTTCTATCTCTTTTAATTTTTTTTGATATAAAGAATTTGTTTCCTCATATTCCCTGAGTTTTATTTCAATAGAGACAACCTTTTCTTTATAAAAATTTATGTTTTTTTCATATTCTGAAAGCATACTTTTAAATTTCATATTTTCCCTTTCCTGAGATTCAACCCTTTCTCTTAACCTGTCTCTTTCCTTTATTGCAATCTCAACCTTCTCTTTTAATTCATCCCTTTCCCTGATGAGGGATGAGGTACGGTTTTTTAAAACCTCAATGTTTTCCCTCAAAGCCTTTACTTCCCTTTCAAGAAGTTCTTTTTCAAGAAGAATTTCTTCTTTCACTGATGGAGTGCGAACTTCCTCAACCGGTTTTTTTTCCTGAATCCTCAAAGGAACCTCTTCCAAAACGGGTTCCATTTTTTTCTTTTTAAGGGGGCTTCTCATTATTTCTTCCATATATCCTATAAACTCTTTTGGATTTATGGGTTTGATGAAGTAGGCATCTGCTTTTGCTCCTGCGATTGTCTGATGCTTTCTCACACTTTCAGCATTTTTTGGAGTAGCGAGAATGATCACAGGGTTTTTCATGACCGGATTTTCTTTAATTTTCTTGCAGAGTGAAAAACCGTTTCCATCCGGCAGTTCAACAGAAATTATGTAAAGGTCAAATTTTTCCTTCCCATAAATGAGATTGAAAGATTCCACCCCACCCATAACCCTCAGTTCAACCTCAAAATTTGAAAGAACCTCCTCTAAGGAGCGAACGAAATCTTTCTCTCCATCCACAATCAGAATTTTTTTAGTCATTTTTAAAATTTTACTTCAAAAATATTTACTTTGCAAATATACCCTTTATACCTTCAAGAGCTTCTTCAGATTCTTTTACCATTCTTTCAATTAGTTCCTTTACCGATGGAATGTCGTTTATCATTCCGCATATTTGCCCAGCCATAACAGAGCCATCTTCTACATCTCCTTCCACAAATGCCTTATACATCTTTCCTGAACCAAAAAGAGCCATCTCCCACGCAGGTCTTTTCATTTCTTCCATTTTTGCAAATGTTTCTGTCATTCTGTTTCTCAATGCCCTTACAGGGAGTCCTGTAATATTTCCGGTTACCAATGTATCTTCTGCACTGGCAGAAATAATTGCTCTTTTTGCATTTTCATGAGCAGGGCATTCCTTTGTGCATATAAATCTTGTTCCTACCTGAACTCCGTCGGCTCCAAGGATCAGAGCAGCAGCAAGCCCCCTTCCATCACCTATTCCTCCTGCAGCAACTACAGGAATTTTTACCCTGTCTCTCACCTGTGGAATGAGGATGAAAGTGGTGAGGCTTCCGACATGTCCGCCACCTTCCATTCCAGAAACTACAACTGCATCTGCTCCATCCTCTTCTGCTCTAACTGCGGCTTTTACTGTTGGAACAACAGGCATTGATTTTATTCCTGTGGGTTTTAACCTTTCTATTATGTGCTTTGGATTTCCGAGTCCGTAGGTTACAACTTCCACTTCTTCTTCAATAATTACATCAAGAAGGTCGTCAACTATGGGAGATTTTGCAAGTATGTTTACGCCGAATGGCTTGTTTGTGAGCTCTTTCACCTTCCGAATGTTTTCCTTCATTGTTGGAGGGTCAAAGATGGTTCCGCCGAGAATCCCGAGGCCACCCGCTTCTGACACAGCAGCCACCAGTGGAGGGAATGAGACCCATGCCATTGCTCCCTGGATTATTGGATACTTTATTCCGAAAAGTTCAGTTATTCTTGTTTTCATGTTTCTGTTAAAATATGTATCTCAAATCCCTTTTCCTTCAATACATTGGTTAAAACCTTTTCAAGTTTTTCCCCTGATACAGAAAGAAAAATTGTTCCCTGGGCAAGGTATCTCTTTCCATTTTTGAGAAGTGCACATCCCATTACCTTCCTTCCATCAAGAACGAGTTCGTGGGGTTCAGCCCTTTCAAAACACATCTCCCTTCTTTCCCTATTATGGTGAATTTCACGAGGATAATCAACTTGATATCCTTTTCTTCTCAGGGATTCTTTTATAAGTTCAGATATTTCAAGGTATGTTGAATGAACTGAAGGACGCCACAGAGGAGAGGAGGGGTTTATGAAGAAACTGAAAGATATATCAGTGGAATGGACAACGATTCCACCTCCTGTGGGTCTTTTTACTGATGGAAGGCTGGTTTGAGGGATTTTTTGATTTCTTCCAAAAGTTATGCATCTTTCACTCCAGCCATAAATTCTCAAGCCAGTTCTTTCTTTGAAAAAATCGTTAAAAAACTTTATGTCCATTTCCATGTTGAATTTTGCACTTCTAACTGAGAAAGGAAAAACGAATATCCTTCTATCCAATTCTTTCATACTTTTTCATAAATTTTGTGGTAACATTTCCTTTGAGAAAGTCTCCATCCTCAATTATCCTTTTAAGAAGAGGGATATTTGTCTTTACTCCTTCAATCACAATCTCTGAAAGAGTTCTTCTGAGCCTTAAAATTGCTTCGTTTCTATCCCTTCCACAAACAATTAGTTTCAAAAGGAGAGGGTCATAATTCGGGGTGATTTCATTCCCTTCTATTACCCCGGAATCAATTCTTACGCCAGGTCCTCCCGGAAGGTGGATTTTCTTTATTACGCCGGTTGCCGGATGAAATGTTTCCGGATCTTCAGCATTTATTCTTACCTCTATACTGTGACCATAGATTTTTATCTCTTTTTGTTTAAGGTAAAGTTTTCCATCAGCCACAGTTCGTATCTGTTCCTTTATAAGGTCAAATCCCGTTATTTCCTCTGATACAGGATGTTCAACCTGTATTCTTGCATTTATTTCAATGAAATAATACCTGTCAGGAGGGACAAACAGAAACTCCACTGTTCCGGCACCTCTGTACTTCAGATGGGAAGTTAGTTTAACCGCATCGTTTTCTATTTTTTTAACTATTTCAGGAGGTCCGAGAAAGGGGGCCTCTTCAATAACCTTCTGATGTCTCCTCTGGATTGAGCAATTCCTTGTTCCAAAATGAACCACATTTCCATTTCCATCCCCTATTATCTGGACTTCCGCATGTTTTACATTTTCAAAAAATTTTTCCACATAAATCCTCTTGCTGTTAAACGAAGTTTCTGCTTCTTTCATTGCCATTTCAAATGCGGATTCCATTTCTTCTTCCATGTAGATGCTCCTCATACCTCTTCCGCCCCCTCCTAATGAGGCCTTCAAAATGACAGGAAGTCCTAAAACTTCAACAGCTCTTTTCAGTTCCTTCATATCCTGAACCTCCTCGCTTCCGGGAGGAACAGGGATACCCAGACTTTTTGCCATAATTTTTGATGCGATTTTATCTCCAGCAATTCTCATTGTTTCAGGTGTAGCACCTATAAATTTTATTCCGCATTCCTCCACAATCCTTGCGAAGTCAGGATTTTCAGAAAGAAATCCATAACCGGGATGAATCGCATCTGCCTCGGTTATTTCCGCAGCACTTATAATGGATGGGATGTTCATGTAGCTCTTTGCTGGAGGCGGTGGACCTATACAGACCTTTTCATCAGCCATCAATACATGAGGTGAATATCTGTCTGCAGTTGAATAAACCGCCACTGATTTTATACCCATTTCCTTCAGGGTTCTTATTATTCTTAATGCTATTTCTCCTCTGTTCGCTACCAGAACCTTTTCAAACATTCTCTATTTCTAATTGAATGATAAAAAGTTCCTGACCGTACTCCACCGTTTCTCCATCTTCAACAAGAATTGAAAGAATTTTACCATCTACATCCGATTCAACTTCGTTCATAATTTTCATTGATTCAATTATGCATAAAACCTGTCCTTTTTGTATCCTGTCCCCCACATTTACAAAAGGAGGGGCACCCGGAGATGGAGCTCTGTAAAATGTTCCAACAAAAGGAGAAACTATTGCACGGGTTCCAGCCGGAAGCTCCTTTTTCTTTTTTTCTTCCCTTTCCCTTATCGTTCTCCTTTTTATTCTTAACCTTGTGTCTCCTTCTTGAAATTCAAGTTCAAGGAGGTCAAACCTTTCAGCCATTTTTATTAATTCCTCAAGAAGTTTTATTTTTTCAGACACAGAGAATTTCCTCCTTTTTTATTTCTGTTAATACCTCAATTCCGTGGGAAGAGAGGTAAACCACATCTTCAAGTCTTATTCCAAATTTTCCATTTATATATATCCCTGGCTCAATGGTGAAAATCATACCCTCTTCAAATATCTCATTAGATGAGTTTGAAAGTTTCGGATATTCGTGAACTTCAAGTCCTATTCCGTGTCCTATGGAGTGAACGAAGAATTTCTCCAGACCAAATTTTGATAAAAATTCCCTTGCCCTTTTTTCAGGCGATGCCATGTTCTCACCAATTTTTATGGATTCAATAGCTATCTTTTTAGCATCCCTCAGAATTTCCCAGACCCTTCTATATTCTTCATCAACTTTTCCTGCAAAAATGGATACAGTTTCATCCGTTGAATATCCTTCTTTTACACTTCCAAAATCTATAAGGATTCCATTTCCGTAATTTATTTTATTGTCTGATGGCTTTGCGTGCGGAACTGATGCTCTTTCTCCTGATGCCACTATTACGGGAAAATAGGGTCTTTCGGAGCCTTCTTTTCTCATAATGTATTCAAGCTCCACAGCAGCATCCATTTCAGTAATTTTCCCGATATTTTTTATTATAAAATCAAGAAATTTCTCAAAAGCCCTTTTGTTTATTTTTGATGATTCCTTTATCCATTTTATTTCCTCCTCATCTTTCTGTGCCCGAAATTTCATAATGATATGGGAGACATCCTTCACTTCAATATCTTTTGAAAGTTCCTTTATCCTGGTTAACTCTGAGATTGATAAATCGGGATACTCAACAAAAATTGTTTTTTTTGAAGCACATCTATTCAGAATCTCATGAAACGGGTTTGCAGTGATTAATACTTCAAAATTTTTTACTTCCTTATAACATCTTTCTCCGTATCTCGGGTCCGAGATTAATAAGGCAGTATCCTTCTCCATATAAATTAACCCGTTCGTTCCTGTGAAACCCGTGAGATATCGGATGTTTGCCGGATTTTTTATGAAGAGACATGAATCGTCATTTAATAATTCAGCAAGAGCTTCTTTGCGTTTTTCTTTCCGGGATTTATTTTTCATCTCAATTTTCAGTCAAGGAATGCCTGGAGGGCAAGGATATACCCTTTCATGCCGAGACCTGAAATCACTCCTTTTGCAATATCTGACAGATAGGACCTCCTTCTGAACTCTTCCCTGGCAAATATGTTTGAAATGTGAACTTCAATGAATGGAATTCCTGTTGCTAAAAGTGCATCTCTGATGGCAATGCTTGTATGAGTGTAAGCGCCTGGATTTATGATTATTCCATCGTATTTACCAAGGACGGATTGAATTTTTGATACTATTTCACCTTCCGAATTGCTCTGGAAAAAGTCCACCTTTACTTTTCTTTCCTCTGCATACTTTTTTACATTTTCTTCAAGGTCTTTCAGTGTGAAGTTTCCATAATGCTCCTTTTCCCTTTTACCGAGCATGTTAAGATTTGGACCGTTTATGACGAGTATTTTTTTCATAATTCCTTTTCTACGAGTTCCGCTCCTCTTTTGAGGTAGTACCTAGCTTTTCCAAAGTTCCCTTCCGGGGAAAGAACTGCCATCAGGAAATATCCTGTTCCTATCATTTTTATAAGGATTGTGTAGCCTGAGAAGAAAAGGTGGAATTCATTTATGTCTCCAGAGTTTATGTAAGATGAAAATTCTGTTACCTTTCTTATGAATCCGCTCATTTCAATTCCCATCTTTTCTATATCTACAGACTCGTCCCCTACTACATTTTCAATTCCTATTCCATCAATTCCCATAAGAGTAATCCCTTTTATTCCTTCGCATCTCTTTACTATCTCTTCAAGAATCTCTTTAAACACATCAGCCTCCTTCTTTTATCTTTTTTATCCATTTTGCAAGCAATCTCAAGTTATCCATGGGAATTTCCTTCTTTTTCTCCTCTTCTTTTTCCTTCCAGATTTTCCTTCTCAATTCGGCAATTTTTCTTTTTGCTTCTATATTTGAGGGTTCGTGCTTCAAAACATCCATCCAGAGCTGGATGGCATATTTCAGATTTCCTTCTTTTTCCATAGCAAGAGCGAAACCAATAGCCTCCTGGATGTCAAATCTTTTTTTAATTTCTTTTATGACTATGGGAGGTTCCTGAATGGGACGAGTGGAACGAATTTCTGGAGACTTTATTTCTACATGTTGTACTTCTTTTTCTAAAGGTTTTGTTTCTTCATGTGTTTCTTCAGTCAGTTCAATTCCTGTTTCTTCTATTTCAATGACCTCTTCGGATTCTAATTCTTTCTGTTCAGTTTCAGGAAGTGTTTCTGGTTCTTCATGTATTCCTTCTGTCAGCCCAACTTCTTCTGTTTCTATTACTTCTTCGGTTTTTCTTATTTTTTCTTCAAATTCTTCTGCTTCAACTGATTTGGGTTCTTCAGAAATAACCTCTTCCCCTTCAATTTCTGGAGGCATTTCCTCGAGTTTTTCTTTTATTTCCTCCCTCTCTTCATACTCTTTTTCTACTACCTCTTCGGTTTCTCTAATTTTTTCTTCAAATTCTTCCATTTCAACTGATTTGGGTGGTTCTTCTATTTTCTCCTCCTCTGTTTTAAGAGTTTCTTCTTTAACTTCTTCGGTTTTCGTTTCAGATTTGTAAATCTCTTCTTTCAAGTTTTTTATCAGGGTTTCAAGACCTGGTTCATCGGGCGATAATTCATAGCATCTTTCAAGGGTTTTAAGGGCTAATTCCTTCCTTCCAAGTTTTATTTCTGTTTCTCCCTTCAACCTCAACAGAGTGGTATTATCTGGAGCAAGTTTTAAAGACTTTTCAGCCTCTTCAAGAGCGTTTTCAATTTTTCCTGCATCAAGGTAGATTTTTATAAGGGCTATATAGCCTGTTATATATTTCGGATTTTTTTCAAGACCCTTTTTGCAGACATCAATTGCCTCATCATATCTTTTCAACTTTCTCAACGCTTCTGCAAGTGGTAAAAATTCCTTTGAGGCGGGGTCCTTTTTAAGCGCTTTTTTGTGTACCTCAATCTCCCTTAAGAGAGTTTTTTCATCTATTCCCATAACTTATTTATTTTACTTCATTTTTTAAATAATTGCAAGAAATTGTATAAGTTATATACTTAGGCGACATTTTATGAGTTTGAATGAGAAAATTTAAGGGGTTTTTTAGACCAAGGGATTTGTGAAATCTTTCTGTGTTGTAGAAGAGCAAATACTTTGTAAGTTTTTTGTTAAATAGTGGTTCTTTATCAATAAACTTCGTATTGGTTCCTCCTGTAAAATTTTCTGAAATTCAAAAGTTGAAAAAAGGACTTGAAGGATTTATCATTGAAAGGATGGAAGAGATATTGAAAGACATAAAAGCGCAGATTGATAATTTATACATAATTAAAAAAAATCTTATGCTCTATTCAAAGACTGCTTCACCCTTTCAGAGAAAAAAAATTTTAAGGGACATAAAATCAATTCTTGAAAAGGGAACTAAGGTAAAGGGACTTGAAGACTGGCTTAAAAATGAGGAGGAAAAAATATCTTCAGAGGAAATGGTGTGGAGAGCAAATTTTGGCAATGAACTTTCAAAACTTCTTCAGAGTGAAAACCTCGTTTTAAAAGGGCAATATCCGGTTCTTCGAGCTGGCTTTTACACAATAAAAATCTCTTTTGAAACTGGTTCAGTGAACCTTTATTGGGGAAACGAAGCCGAACTCATAGTTTCAAACCTTCCCCTTTCTCCTGAAAGCGTTTATTCTGCTATAAAGAAAGTGAATGACCTCCTTAAGAAAAGAAAATTTGACACAAAAAAATTCCTGCAAGACCTACTTACTGCTTACAAAAGAGTTCTTCATGAAGTAAAGGAGAAGGTTTTACTTACCGAGATTTTACGGGAGATGACCATTCTTCAACAGCCGAAGGCATTTAGAGATAATCCAACAAGGAAGAACTTTATGGAGTATCCCAGGTATCTTTTCAGTTATGACATTTACAGGCTGAAAAAAGAAGGGGTTTCTCAGATAAAATTGAGCGTCGCTACCTTTGATGCGACCACTGATAAGAGCACTGCTATTTGGATTCCTGATGATGAAGAGGGTAACGGGACATATTATTCCTACATTTTTATTGAGGGAATAAATGGATAAACTTCTTGCAAAGGCAATTATTCATAAACTTGGAAGTTCGGGAACACCACCTGAGTTTGGATTGGAATATTTCAGCATAGGACTTGAGCCAATTCTTTCAGCAATTGATGATGAGTATTTAAAAGGAATCCTCAAAATGGGTCTTTCTTCTTTCAAAATTGTCACAGGAAGCTATGGAGGAGGTAAGACCCATTTTTTATATTCCATCAGGGACATGGGGTGGAAGGAAAACTATGTTGTATCTTATGTAAGTCTCAATCCAGCAGAATGCCCTTTTGATAAGCTTGAACTTGTTTACAGGGCAGTGGTGACAGGAATTTCCTATCCAATGAGTTCCGCAGAAATGATGAGTCCCTGGGAAAGGGGAATAGAACCATTTTTGAGAAAGTGGATAAAGAAAATTCTGGAAAAGTCAAACGAAAATCCTGATGTGGCGAGGGAGGTTATAAACTCAATAAGAGGTTGTGAGAGTTCAAGTTTTGGGAATGCATTGAGGTCAGCTCTTAATTCCCTTGTTCAAAACGATGAGGAAGGTTTTCAGATGGCAATTCAATGGCTGAAGGGGGAAGATATACCGGTTGAATGGCGAGGAAAATTCTGTATTTCTGAGAGGATTGAAAAGACAACAGCCTTCAGAATGATGAGGTCACTCATACAGTCAATAGTCCAGATGGGATTTTCGGGTATAATTCTTCTTTTTGATGAGGCTGAGAGGGGATTGAGCATATACAGCGCAAGGGATAAAAGGAAAGCCCTTGATAATCTCAGGCAATTAGTGGATGAATGTGGAAATGCGAGACTTCCAGGCACGATGATTTTTTATGCGATTCCAGATGAAAATCTTCTCC
>JBBIVP010000024.1:4791-6362 GCA_037439705.1 bacterium | reverse complement strand
AAACAGAGGTTGAAGAGTTCCTTTACAGCAAGTAATCCGCTTGGTGTGAAGATAAACCTTGAGAATATCGGGATTCCGCCAGAAGATTTTCTTAAATCCCTCGGAGACAAACTAGCTGAGATATTTGAGATTGCATACGATTTCAAATTTGACAGAAACAGGCTGAAGGAAGTAACAAGTTATCTTACAGAGAGTGCACTTGAATTTCAATTTGATGTTAGTTATAGAAGAATTTTCGTTATATCTGCTATAGAAGTCTTTCAAAGGATGAGGAAAAATCTGGAGGTTCCAATTACAAAGAAAGAGGCGAAGGAAGCAGTAATAGATGCTATGAAATTGCTCGCTGAAAAGACAGAGGAATCTTCGGAAGAGGAGGAGTATTGAGATGCTCGTTCTCCATCCTGTATTCGGTGAGGGGGTTATAGAGGATGAAAGATGGGGAGGAATTCAGGTAAAGGTTCGTTTCAAAGACGGATTATCTATCTGGGTATCGGCGAGCAGGATAAGAATAATAACCACCCCTTCCATAGAGAAAGTGGACTCTTTTCATGCGAGAAGGATGGTAGAAGCATTCAGATTGGGAATTGTTCCTTCAGTAGATGTAAAAAAATTTACATTTTGCAGGGATGGAGTAATAAACGAGATAAAAGAGAAACTTTTTCTTCTTGAAAGGGGAGAGGGCGGGGCGATCCTTATAGAGGGAGAATACGGGGCTGGCAAAACACACATTCTTGAATACATAAAAAGGCTTGCAATTGATATGGAAATAGGGGTAGCGACCTGTTCACTTGACCCCGAGGAAGTCCCGCCACATCGTCCAAAAAGGGTTTATAGAGAACTGATTAACAGTCTCGTTTATTTAGAGGACGGTATTGAAAAGGGGTTTAGGGATTTGATGTTTTCTGCTATTGAGAAAAAAATTCTCAACGACCATGTATTTTTTGGACCTTTTTTAAGAAAACTCAAGAAAACTCCGGAAAAAGAGAAGGATGTTCTCTGGCAATGGGCGGAAGGTGAGTCAACAAAGGAATATGCACTTCATCCTTCTTCCGTTCACAGGATAAAAGGTGGACAGGATATTCCAGCACTTTATGATGTTTCCACTGCTGTTGATTTTTACTGTAATCTTCTCTGCGGAATAAGTTGTGTCTTAAGGGGTATAGGAAAGAAGGGGCTTCTTATACTTCTTGATGAGGCTGAGACAATCTCAAGGATTGAGCAGAGGATATATCTTGAGAGGGGATGGAAATTCTTTGAAGGATTAATCTACACTGCTCAGAAGAAAAAGGAATTGATACAGATAAGGGATGATGAGCTTCACACAAAGATAAGACCAGTTCCTTACATTTATGGGAATCCATCAATTCTCGTCCTTATTACAACAACCCCTCTTTACGAATGGAATCCGTACAGAAGACTTAAAGATATTGTGGATACTTTCATTTCTCTTTCTCCATTTTCAACAACAGACATAACAAAGCTCGTTCAAACGCTTCTCAGCATATATTCCTCAGCGTATCCTGATTTCAAAATAGATGTTGTTTCAGATATACATAAATTAAACGAATATA
>JBBIVP010000024.1:0-4781 GCA_037439705.1 bacterium | reverse complement strand
GCAAAAACTCATTAGAGAAATACTTCTGCACAGGGGGAATGGTATAAGAAACTACATAAAATACTGTGTAGATTTTCTTGATGAAAAAAGATGGAAACAGAGGAAATAAAGAAGAGGTTAAAGAGGGCATGGCATCCTTTTTTTAGTAGGTTTGGAAGACTGACAGAAGTTCAGGAAAAAACAATTCCTCTTGTTCTTGAAAGAAAAAACCTTCTCATAATATCTCCAGCAGCCACTGGGAAAACAGAATCTGTTATTGCACCCCTCTCAGAACTATTTTGTGATGAATACAGGGATTCAATACTGGTTTTATACATCTCACCTACAAGGGCACTCGTTAATGATGTGGCAAGACGACTCATTGACCCTTTAGTAATGATGAACCTTCCGCTCGGCAGGAGAACCGGAGAGAGAAAGGAAATCAGAGAAAAATTAAAGCCCTTTTTGTTAATAACAACTCCCGAATCACTGGATTCATTAATTTCCAGGACGCCAAAATTACTTGAAGGGATAAAGGCGGTTGTAATTGATGAAATTCATCTCATTGACGGAAGTGAAAGAGGAGATATGGTTCGTGTGCTTTTGAAGAGGTTGAACCTCCTCTTAAAAGGAAGGAGAATTTTGAAGTTTGCGCTTTCGGCAACTGTTGACAGTCCGGAACTCGGAGAAAGATATATGGAAGAATATGAAACGGTGATTGTGAGGAAAAAAAGGGAAATACAAAGGTTCTTTTTTATAGATTCTCCGGAGACCCCTTCAATTCTTGTTAAATTTCTTGCTGAGAATCAGTTCAAGAAATGTATTGCCTTTTTTAATTCAAGAAGTCTTGCAGAATCCTTTTCAGCAAAATTTAGCATTCCGCCCTTTACAAACAATGTGGTGGCTCATCACGGAAGCCTTTCAAAGAGCATTCGTGAGGAAGCAGAATCCTTCATGTTAAGTGGAAAGGCAGGAATTATATGTGCAACAACCACCCTTGAGCTCGGAATTGATATAGGAGATATTGATTGCATAATTCTTTACAGACCTCCTCCCTCAATAAGTTCTCTCCTTCAAAGGATAGGAAGGGGAAACAGGAGGAGAAACGATATTCTCACAGCGATAGGGATTTATACAAATGAATGGGAAAAGCTTCTTTTTGAGGTCTTCTTTGAATGTGCAGAGAGAGGAGAGTTTTATGAAAAAAAGTACAGAGAGGCTATTGCCACCATTCCCCAGCAGGTTTTTTCCTACCTGTATCAAAAGAGAAGAATTGGAACCACAAGAAAATCCCTTTACAGGATATTTGAAGGGATATATTCTTCGGAGGATGTGGGCAGATTTATTGACCATGCAATAATGAAAAACTATTTGAAGGAATTGAGGATGGGAATTCTTTTTCCTTCTGAAAAACTTGAAAATCTCATAAGATATGGAAAGATACACAGCACCATAAAGGACCTTTCTTCAAAGGAATATGAAATAGTGGAGGCAGAAACTGGAAGGAGGATAGGAAGCGTTTTTTATGTTCCATCATCTTTTTCCCTTGGTGGAAAAACCTGGAATCTCGTTGAACTGGATAAAAAAAACAGGATAGCCTATGTAAGGAGCGGTGAGGAAAGTGAGACGGTTCAGCTCTTTGAAGGCGTTGGATTTGGAAACTACAGTTATGAACTATCAGGGGTTTTGAGAAAAAAAATTTTTTCTGAAATAGATATGAATTCAATTCCATTTACAATAGAAAATCGCGAAGCAATTGTATTTCACCTTTTCGGTCCCGTATATGGAAGCTTTTTATCAGAAAGTATTGAACTGGAGAAGGGAATAAAAACGAGATGTATTGATGGTAAGATTACTTTATCCCCGCATCCTGAAATAATAACTACACCTTCAGAGGATGCTTTGAGGGAGGTGATAAGGGGAAATATCTCCACCCTTCAGGACGCTCTTGGAGCAGGTAATTTTTTTTATTATCTTCCTGATGACCTTCAGATTGAGGCAATATGGAACACCCTTGATGTTGAGGGTTTTGTTGAATACCTCAAATCCCTTAAATTCATTCCATACGAAAAAGAGGATTTTATGGAGAGAATAAAGGGGTTATTGGAGAAGAGTGGAGCAAAAACATAAAAATTGAATAAAAAATAAAAAATGATAAAATTTATTTTATGCAGAGAGTAAAACTTGGGGAGATATTATTAAAAACGGGGGCTGTTGATGAACTTCAACTGAGGTCAGCCCTTGCATATCAGCAAAAATGGGGTGGAAAACTTGGTAAAAACCTCATTGAACTTGGTTTCATAACCGAGGAACAGCTTCTCAAAGCACTTTCAAATCAACTGAAACTTCCCGCGGTGGACCTTAAGAAGTTCAAAATATCCCCGGGAGTTTTAAAAATCCTGCCTTATGATGTGGTAAAAAAATTAGCGGTTATTCCTTTGGGAATAAAGGAAGAAGGAGGAAAAAAATTTCTTTATTTAGCAATGGCTGACCCTACCGATGTAGAAGCAATTTCACAGGTAGAGTTCATATCAAGACTTTCTGTTCGCCCGGTTATTTCAACAGAATCAGCCATTGCAAGGGCAATAAAGTATTACTATGAAGGGGATTCAGAAGCATTTCAGGATTTCAAAACCCAGGTTGTATTTACTGAAAGGGACAGGGTTCTTACAGAAAAATTTACAGAACAGGAGGATGACATTTTAAAGAAATATCCTATTGAAAAAATAGTGAATGCCATTTTTAACTTACTTGTGAAAAAGAAAATCATATCCGAAGATGAACTCAAGGAATTTCTCAAGTAGCCTTTTATCTGTAGAAAATTTATCTGTCACCATTAAGTCCAATTATGGGAAAATCTATGCTGTTAGGGATGCAAGTATTAAAATTTCTGAAATGGAAAGGGTAGGAGTTGCGGGTGAGACAGGGTGCGGGAAGACAGTAACAGCCCTTTCTATTATGAGGTTAATTCCTCCTCCGCCAGCGAATTTTTTGGGTTCAATTCGTTTCAGAGATATTGCTCTTTTATCTTTAAAAGAAAGTGAGGCAAGAAAAATAAGGGGTAAAGAGATTTCAATGGTATTTCAGGAGCCTGGACAGGCTTTGAATCCTGTATTCACAATAGGCACGCAGATGATAGAGACAATAAGACTTCATTTGAAAAAATCAAAAACCGAATCCGAAGAATTTGCCATTGAACTTCTTAAAAAAGTCGGTATCCCGGACCCTTCAAGAATTATGAAGGCATATCCATACGAACTGAGCGGTGGAATGAAGCAGAGGGTAGTGGTAGCAATAGCAATTCCCTTTTAATAGCTGATGAACCAACTACTTCACTTGATGTTACAATTCAGGCTCAAATCATGGAGCTTTTGCTTCTATTGAGTGAAGAATGGAAACTCTCAATGATGGTTATTTCTCACAATTTTGGTCTTCTTAATGAACTTACAGAAAAAATCTATGTTATGTATGCTGGTTTTACTGTGGAAAGTGGAAAAACATCAGAAATTATTACATCTCCCCTTCATCCGTACACCCGTGCACTTATAAAAGCCATTCCAAAAAAGGGAAAGATTGAAAGTATACCGGGAAATCTTCCAGACGCGACTTCCATTATAACAACATGCCCCTTTTTTGACAGATGTCCCGATAGGATGAATAAATGCACAGTTCCTCCTCCAATTTTCAAAGTGGATTCAAGAGAGGTGAGGTGCTACCTTTATGAATGAGATAAGGGTTGAATCCCTTAAAAAGTATTATCCGGTTTATGGTGGTATTTTAAAAAGAGTCAAAAATTGGGTTAGAGCAGTTGATGGGATTTCTTTCACTATAAAGAAAGGGGAGGTCCTTGGAGTGGTGGGAGAAAGTGGTTGTGGAAAATCAACACTTGGAAAAGCAATTTTAAGACTTATTGAACCAACTGATGGAAGGGTATTTTTTGATGGTATAGATATTACATCTCTCAATGCTTCTGATTTGAGAAAATTCAGAAAAAAAATGCAGATAATTTTTCAGGACCCCTTTTCTTCATTAAATCCAAGAATGAGGGCTGGAGATATAATTGAAGAGGGATTAATCATACACAAAATCGGGGCATCTTTTGAAAGAGAAAAAAGAGTTTTAGAACTTCTTGAAATGGTTGGGTTATCCGCTGACTCTGTAAAAAGGTACCCTCATGAATTTTCGGGTGGGCAGAGGCAGAGGATATGTATAGCAAGGGCGCTCGCTCTTGAACCAGAATTCATTGTGGCTGATGAACCCACCTCTTCTCTTGACCTTTCCGTTCAAGCACAGATACTGAAACTCTTTATAGAATTGAGAGAAAAACTTGGGCTTACCTATCTTTTCATTTCCCATGACCTTAATCTTATAAGGGTGCTTTCAAATTTCGTCCTTGTGATGTATCTTGGAAGGGTTTTTGAGTTTGGAAAAGCAGAGGATGTTCTTGAAAACCCATATCATCCCTACACAAAAGCGCTTATATCTGCGGTTCCAACTATAGAGCCCGAGACGAAAAGAAAGAGGATAATTCTGGAGGGGGATGTTCCAAATCCAGTTTCTCCACCATCTGGATGTTATTTTCATCCAAGATGTCCTTCAAGGATGGAAAGGTGTAGAAATTCCTATCCCCCTTTAAAAGAGGTGAACGGAAGAAGGGTATCCTGCCATCTTTATTGATAATTTTAGGTAATTTTTTTCAAGGCACTCTACACAAAAATAAAACCTTTCATCCAATTTTAACCCTTCCCCTGGTAACAATGTCTATGTGCTTCTACAAAAAAACTTGACAGGTGAAGAAGATT
>JBBIVP010000023.1:15353-16817 GCA_037439705.1 bacterium | reverse complement strand
AAAAAGAAAGGGTTATGCTATTCTTGAAAACAATATAATAAACGGGAGGTGCCGGTTTTGCGGAGAAGTTATTTATGGGGTTTGGTCATAATTATTGTTTGTTTTTCCTGTAAGGAAGAAGGAGGTTCAGCAATGAAAACATTTGGTCCTGTTGTAGCGGGAAGTTTTTATCCTGCGGGAAAGGGTGAACTGAAAAGGATGGTTGAGGAATACATAAATTCAGCAGAGGTTGAGGAAGTAAAAGGCAGAGTTTTGGGGATAATATCTCCGCATGCTGGCTACATATACTCAGGAAAGGTTGCAGGATATGGATTTAAACTTCTTTCAAGGCTAAAACCATCCAGGATTGTAATCCTTGCTCCAACTCACAGGTATCCAACAACAAAGGCTTCCGTTATAAATGCTGATTTTTATAGAACACCTCTTGGCGATGTTCCGATTGATGGTGAAGCGGTAAAAAGACTTTTGAATTACAGGGATGTATTTATAGATGACCCGAGGGTTTATTCAATGGAACACTCCTTAGATGTTCAGATTCCATTCCTTCAGTCTGCATTAAAGGATTTCAAAATTGTTCCTGTGGTTGTTGGTCAGATGAGCAGGGAGACAATAAAAAATGATGGTTCATACCTTTTTAAAGAATTCGGAGATGACCCAAATACTATATTTGTTATATCAAGCGATATGTCTCATTACCTTCCTTACGATGATGCTGCAAGGATGGACAAAAAAGCCCTTGAAATTCTTTCAAAACTTGACCCATTTTTACTTCTTGAAGAAGACAGAATGGAAAGGATTCAGTTTTGCGGCGTATATCCAATAGCAGTATTTCTTGAGTTCCTTTCTCATTTCAAAAATGTTCAGATGAAGGTGTTGAAGTACCTCAATTCAGGAGATACAGCGGGTGATAAAAGTCATGTGGTTGGATACAGTTCTGTGGCTTTTTATCAACCTTCCATTAGCGGGGGGAAAACCGAATTGCACATTGAACCGTTGACAGATGAGGATAAAAAGGAATTACTAATTCTTGCAAGAAAAACTCTGGTTGAATATGTGAAAAACAGAAAAATTCCGGAGGTTCAGGTTAAGAGTGAAAGAAACAAAAAAATAGGAGCAGCCTTTGTTACTCTTAAGATAAAGGGTGAATTGAGAGGATGCATTGGAAGGCTTATAAGCGATATGCCCCTTTACAAGACTGTTCAGGAAATGACCGTTCATTCATGTTCAAAAGACCCGAGGTTTTTTCCAGTGAGAGCGGAGGAATTAAATGATATAGATATTGAAATATCAGTGCTTTCCGACATGATAAAAGTGGAAAATCCAGAGGAGGTTGTAGTGGGCAGAGACGGTCTTCTTGTTAAAAGGGGATTCTATCAAGGAGTTCTACTTCCTCAGGTTCCTGTTGAAGAGGGATGGGACAGGGATACATTTCTCCAACACACCTGCCGCAAGGCAGGCCTGCCG
>JBBIVP010000023.1:0-15343 GCA_037439705.1 bacterium | reverse complement strand
AAAGGCTGGTCTTCCAATAGATTGCATTGGAAAGGAAGGAACCGAACTTTACAGATTTGAGGCTATAGTATTTTCTGAAAAAGAAATGGGCTTACACCGATAGGTAATTATGTGCTGACCAAGAGTAGGAAAAAATCTTGACATTTGGAATATAAAGTTGTATAAAAAACCAAAAAGGAGGTAATGAGATGAAGCCGATAGACAGAATTGTGGTGTGGTTGATTTTACTTTTTTCCATTATGACATTCTCTCTGGCGATCGCAATCTATACAAAGAAACCATCTGTTCCTGAAAGGAGGGCAGAGAGACCACAACCTGCAATTCCTGAAATGCCCCCGGAGAAAATTACCGTATCTGTTGACGATGACCCTGTAAAAGGAAAAGAAGATGCTCCAGTTATTATGGTAGAATTCAGTGATTTTCAGTGTCCTTTCTGCAGGAGGTTTGCCCTTCAAACACTTCCACAGATAAAGAGTGAGTACATTGATACAGGGAAGGTTAAACTTGTGTTCAGAGATTATCCGCTTCCATTCCACAATTTAGCAAGAGATGCAGCGAAAGCTGCAAACTGCGCTGGAAAACAGGGAAAATACTGGGAGATGCACGACCTGTTGTTTTCAACAGGGCAACTCTCTCCTGATGATTTAAGAAATCATGCCAAGCAACTCGGGCTTAATATGAAGAATTTTGAATCCTGCCTGCAGGATGCAGATGTGGATGCGGAGATAACAAAGGATATGAACGATGCAAGTCAATATGGAATAAGGGGAACACCATCCTTCATCATAGGGAAGAACAAGGGTGGAAGCACATTTGAGGGTGAGGTCGTAAGGGGTGCCCTTCCTTTTGAGAGTTTTAAGAATGTGATAGATAAATATCTAAAATAATAAAAGATCAATTTTCAGATCTTTATTCTGGAGGAGGATAAATGATAGAGGTTAAAAATTTAACAAAAAAATACGGTGATAAAATAGGAATTGAGGATGTCTCGTTCAGAGTAGAGAAGGGTGAGATACTCGGATTCCTTGGTCCAAATGGGGCTGGTAAGACAACAACAATGAGAATAATAACAGGATTTCTTGCTCCCACCTCTGGAACAGCGAGTGTTTGTGGATATGATGTAACGAGCCATCCCTTAGAGGTAAAAAGAAGAACAGGGTACCTTCCTGAACACCCTCCCCTTTATCTTGATATGAGCGTTTATTCCTATCTTGATTTCGTAGCAAAGATAAAAGGGGTTTCAAATAAAGACAGGAAGAGGGCAATTGAAGAGGTAATAGAGAAGTGCGGTTTGAAAGAGGTGAGAGGGAGGCTTATAAAGAATCTTTCAAAGGGATACAGACAGAGGGTTGGAATTGCTCAGGCTATCGTTCACAATCCGGAGGTTCTTGTTCTTGATGAACCCACACTTGGACTTGACCCCCAGCAGATAATGGAAATAAGAAATTTCATAAAGAGTTTGAAGGGACAGCATACAATTATTCTCTCAACCCACATACTTCCTGAGGTAACGATGGTATGTTCAAGAGTTCTTATAATAAACAGGGGGAGGCTCGTGGCTGAAGATTCACTTGAAGACCTTTACAGAAAAGAGAGAGAAAAACTTGTGCTTTCTTTAAGGATAGACGGAGACAGGGAGGCTGTGTTGAATCTTCTCAAATCGTTGAAGGGGGTTCAGGCAGTGGAAAGAAAGGATGGCGAATTTCTTGTTGAATGTGCAAAGGGGTCGGATCCGAGAGATGAGATTGTTAAAACAATTGTATCATCCGGAATGAGACTCGTGGAGATGAAAGAAAACCTTCCAACCCTTGAGGAGATTTATATAAAAAGAATTTCTCAGGAGGGATGAAATGAAACGAATTCTCTATTTGACAGCAAAGGAATTTAAATCCTATTTTTACTCCCCCACTGCTTATGTGCTGATCGCTTTTTTTACATTCCTTGCCGGATATATGTTTTTCAATATTTGTAAGGCTTATATGATTCAGATGCTTATGTCATCAAGGTATCCGTGGTTTGCAGAAAGGCTCAATCTTACGGATTTTGTGATAAGACCGCTTTATGGAAATTTATCCGTAATCCTCATGCTTCTGGTACCGATAATGACGATGAGGCTTTTTGCTGAGGAAAAGAGGCAGGGAACAACTGAACTTCTTTATACCTCTCCAATAAATTCAATTGAAATAACTGTTGGAAAATTCTTTTCCGCATTCCTTCTCTTCCTTTTGATGATAGCATTCACCATTCCGTTTCCAGTAATTCTCCTCAAATATGGAAATCCTGAAAAAGGAGTTATTTTAAGCACCTATCTTGGATTGATATTCATGGGAGCGAGTTTTATCTCCCTTGGAACTTTCGCTTCAGCAATAACCGAAAATCAGGCGATTGCTGCGGTTGTCAGTTTCAGCATGCTTTTGATCTTCTGGCTAATTGGGTGGGCTTCTCAGGCAGCAGGAGAAATAGGCGAGAAGGTATTTTCGTATCTTTCCTTTTTTGAACACTTCAACAACTTCACAAAGGGTCTCATTGATACAAGGGACATCGTTTATTATTTGAGTTTTACAATCTTTGGCATTTTTTTAACATATATAACGATAGAGTCGAACAGATGGAGGTGATAAGATGGGATTTCTGAAGAAGTGGGCAGGAACAATAGGAATTTTCATTATATTTATAGGATTTTTAGCACTTCTTATGTTGAAAGACTATCCTTATGCCTGGATACCCCTTATTGCAATAGGTTGTCTTTTCCTTCTCCTTTACCTCTATTTTAACAGGGAGGAATTGAGTTCAAGTGTCAGAAGAAGGGCATTTCTTTATGGTAGCAGTGCCTTTTTCACGATTATTTTTTCCCTTTTAATCCTTGTGTTTCTCAACATCCTTCTAAATTCAAGATACACCTGGGTTGACCTTACAGAGGAAAAAATTTTCAGTCTTTCCCCGAAGACCAGGAAAGTTCTTAAGGAAATAGGAAATGGAAAGGATAAAGTTACAATTTACGGGTTCTTTAAAGAAGGAAGTCCTGACTGGGTGAATGCGAAGGAACTTCTGGAGAAGTACAGTTATGAGACGAAGAACTTTGAATACAGACTAATTGACCCCGAGAAATCGCCAGGACTTGCTCAACAGCACGATGTCCGTTCTTTCGGGACAATTGTGGCTATATACAGAAAAAATAAAACAACAGAAGCAACCGAAGAGGGGATTACAAATGCTATTGTGAAGATAACAAGGGGCTCAAAAAAGACCGTATGTTTCGTCACGGGTCATGGCGAGAAATCAATATCAGACTTTGGAGAAAATGGTTATTCCAGAGCAAAGACCGCAATTGAGTCTCAGGGGATGGAGGTCAAGGAAATAACCCTTTTTGAAAAGGGAGAGGAACTGGAAAACGAATGTTCCACACTTATTGTGGCGGGTCCAAAGAAAAAGCTTCTTCCGGAAGAAATTTCAGCACTCCGTAAATATCTCGCTGAGAAAAATGGTTCCCTTATGCTTATGTTAGACCCATTGACAGAATCAGGACTTGAGGTGCTTGCTGAGGAGTTCGGAATAAAGGTTGATACAAATGGACTTGTGATTGACCCTCTTTCCAGGCTTTTCGGGGGTCACTTCACAATGCCTGTAATCACAAAATACGAATCCCATGAAATAACAAAAGATTTCAATTACGCTTCAATCCTTCCAATTGCTTCAGCCCTTTCAAAAGTTAAGCTTCCTGAAGGAATTGAAGTTTCAGCCATAGCAAGTTCAATTCCGAACAGCTTGTTTGAAAAAGTTATTGATAAACAGGAACTGAAATTTGATGATGTAAAGGAGATAGGGGGTCCAATTACATTAATGATGGTTGCAGAAAAAAAGAAGAAAGAAGAAGAAAATGTGCCATCCGAGGAAGAGAAAAAGCCGGAAAAGAGGATGAGGTTAGTTGTGGTTGGAGATTCAGACTTTCCTTCAAATTCATTCTTTGAGTTTTCAGGAAACGGTGACCTTTTTTTGAACTCTTTAAACTGGCTTTCTCAGGAGGAAGATATTGTGGCGATAGGACCAAAGAAAAGGGAAGCAAGAGAACTCAACATGAGTGCTAATGCCGGGAAGATATTATTTTACATAACTTCTATCTTCGTTCCCGTTCTTATCTTCATTGCTGGAATTTCCGTGTGGATTTCAAGAAAGAACCTTTAAAAAATGCTTAAAATTTTCAGACTTCCACTCATATTACTTGGTATTGCAATTGTTGTAGGGATAGGACTTTATATATCTAAAACCATTGAGAAAAAGAAAAAAACAGCCGAAGAAAAATTGTTTAATTTTAACAGCCTCAATATCCTTGAGGTTTCTATAAAACGGCAGTCAAGAAATGATGAGGTCCATTTTAAAAAAGCGGGTGAGGATTTCTGGGAAATTACATCTCCTATATCGGCGGAAGCAGATCCTTACATTCCCAACGGAATAGCAAGGAAACTTGAGGATGAAAAGCCCACCCGGAGATTCAAAAAGAGTGAGGTGGAAAACATATCAGAATTTGGTCTTGAACCTCCTGAATTTATGATTACCCTGAAGGACAAAGATGGAAAAGAATATAAACTCCTTCTCGGAAAGAAGGCTCCGATTGGATATTCTGCTTATGCCACAAAAGAGGGAGACGAAGAGCTCTACCTTGTCAGTGCTTCCATACTGAATGACCTCAATAAAGAAATCAAGGATTACAGGAATAAAAAAATCATGGAGTTTTCTGTTGCTGAGCTTTCTCAGATGAGAATAAAAAGGGGTAAAGAGGAGATAATTTTTGAAAAAGAAACAGAAGAGAAGTGGAAAATCCTCCCAAAAAATGTAAGGGGTTCAAACGACCAGATTTCAAAGCTTGTATCAAGTATAAGGGATTTAAAAGCGGTTGATTTTGTTGACGATTCACCTTCAGACCTTCAAATCTATGGGCTTTCCTCACCGGATGTGATTATTGAGGTTCAAAGGAAGGAAAAGGAACCATTGGTTTTGAAACTGGGGAAGAGGTTCAAAAAGAATAAAGAGGAACTCGTATATGCGATGAAGGAGGGGAAGAAAACCGTTTATTCAATAGGCTCTGCGCTCTATGATGAATGCATGAAAAAACTCGATGATTTCAGGGAGAAGAAACCCATTTCATTTTATACATGGAAAACAAAGAATTTTACAATATCAACGCCAAAAGGGAATTTCATGTTTGAAAAGGAAGGAGAGGAAAACTGGTTTTTGACCGCAGGTGCAGAAAAAATTAAGGCGAAAGGATGGGTTGTGGAAGACCTTTTGAGGGATATAAGAAATGTTTAAGTAGAAAAATTTGTAGATGATACTCCAAAGGACTTGAAAAAATATGGACTTGATAATCCCCAGTACATAGTAAAAATTACTGCAGAAGGAGAAAGTCCCCTTGAAGTCCTTTTCTCTCCCTCAAAGGAAGGGGTTTATTTTAAACTTTCAACTGAACCCTATGTTTATCTTACAAAACCGGATATAACAGGAAAACTTGAGGTAGATAAGGAGAAATATAAGGAAGAAGAGAAAAAAGGTGAAGCCCAGTGAGCTTGCTTTTATAATAATTCCCTCTTTCTTCCTTTTTTCAATGGCCCTCTTTTATTTTTTTCAGTGGAGAAAGGATAAAATTTTTGATAAGGAAGTATGGTCAAGAGGAGCCTCTGTCTTTCTCGGGCAGTTTTTGAGGCAGTGGTGGATGTGGCTTACTTATCCTGTGGAAAGGGCAATTCTCGGTTTGAAGATAACCCCCAATCAGGTTACAGGTTTTTCTGTAATAATAAGTTTTTTTTCGGGTCTATCATATGCAGTGGGTCATTTTCCACTTGGAGGGTGGCTTCTTTTTCTTTCAGGTTTTTTTGACCTGCTTGACGGAAGAATTGCGAGGAAGAAAAATATGGTTACCAGGGATGGGGCTTTCTTTGATTCCTTCTCGGACAGGATTGCGGAAGGGCTGGTTTATACGGGAATAATCTACTATTTTAGAAAATCGCCGTTCTGGCTTGTTGTTGCGGTTCTCACACTCCTTTCCTCTCAACTCATAAGTTATGCAAAGGCAAGGGCAGAGGCACTTGGTATTAATTGTTCAGTTGGATGGATGCAGAGACCGGAAAGAATCATATATCTTGGAGGAGTTTCAACGCTTGAGCCCATTTTGTATCACATAATAAACAAACCATTGGGACTTGGAAATTATTTTTTCTTCAAAATTATCCTTCTTTTTTTATGCATTGTGGCCACAATCACAGTTTACCAGAGGGCAGTTCATTCAATAAATTCCCTTAGAGGAGAAAAGAAGTAAGTTTTAATATGAAGTTTTACATCTTAACTATCCTTCCGAAATACTTTGATGGACCTTTGAGTGTAGGCATCCTTGGAAAGGCTGTTGAAAGAGGAGATGTAAAAATAGAAATCATAAATATCAGAGATTTTGCAGAAGACCTTCATAAAACCGTTGATGACCTTCCTTACGGAGGTGGAGGAGGAATGGTGTTGAAGCCGGAGCCCATTGTAAAAGCCATTGAAAGCATTATAAATCCTGAGAGAAAACAGAGGGTTATCGCTATGACTCCTGCTGGAAGATTACTGAATCAGAAGATTGTGAAAGAACTTTCCGAATATGAAGAAATAATAATTCTCTGTGGAAGGTATGAAGGAATAGATGAGAGGATTCTTGAGCATTTCTGCGAGGATTTGATTTCCATTGGCGATTATATACTTACGGGAGGAGAACCCGCAGCAGCAGTTCTGATTGATGCGGTTTCAAGGTATGTGCCAGGAGTTGTCGGTAACAGGAAGTGCGTTGAGGAGGATAGTTTTTCAAGGGGACTTCTTGATTATCCTCAGTGGACAAGACCCGCTGTTTTCAGAGGTATATCCGTCCCTGAGGTTTTACTTTCCGGAAATCACAAGGAAATAAGAAAATGGAGAATGATGAAAACCATTGAAAGAACCCTAAAAAGGCGACCCGAAATTATAAGAGAGGAATTACTTACACAAGAAGAACTCGAGAGCCTGAAAAAACTTAAAGAAAACTCATCGGTTAAAAAATAGTATTCACTTTTTAAAAGTTGATTTGAAGTTGATGGGGGGCGAGGTCTGAGTGGTTAAGGTTTTTTCTTTTACCCCCTTTTCCATGTTTTAACCTGGAAGAGTCCCATCTCCTTGACAAGTAGAGGATATAATAATAAACTCTTAAAACCAAAAGGAGGTAAAAAAATGAATAAACTTATTGAGGTTGAGAGGCCATTTTTAAGACCAGACCTTCCTGAATTCAGACAGGGTGATACCATCCGGGTTTATTTCAGGATCAAGGAAGGAGATAAAGAAAGGATTCAACCTTTTGATGGTGTGGTGATAAGAAAGAGAGGAAGCGGAACAGGTGCTACTTTTACGGTAAGAAAAATTTCTTACGGTGTTGGTGTGGAGAGAACATTTCCGCTTCATTCACCGTTCATTGAGAAAATAGAGGTTCTGAGAAGAGGAAAGGTTAGAAGAGCAAGGCTTTATTACCTGAGAGAAAAGGTAGGGAAAAAGGCAAAGGTGAAGGAGTTACTTACTGAGTCAGCAAAAGAAGAGAAAAAGGAAGAGAGTCCCCCAGAAGAAAAAGAGTGAAGATAATCGAGATTGGAATAAAGGGGGTTTTACCTTTTAATTCCATAAGGTTACAGTTAAAGAATGGGTTAAATGCAGTTATTGGTGAAAATTCATCAGGCAAAACCACAATTTTCAATTGCATTTTCGCTTCCCTTTTTTCCGAGGGATGGAAGGACCTTCACGAGAAAATAAGGATTTCTGGTGGTGAACCTCCAAGGGTTTCTGTTACTTTTAGAAATGATAACTTCATTTATAGGGTTATAAGAGACCTGTCAACAGGTGGATTTGTTCTTTTTAAATATGAGCCTCAGACAAAAACCTTCAAGGAGGTTTCAAGAGACCCTTTTTCCCTTTCTTCCCTTCTTGAAGATACCTTCCACCTTTTTCCATTTCACATATACAGAAGATTGTTCTCTGCCACCCACACAGACCTTCCGTCTTTTTCCGAGGCTAAAAAAATTTCTCTTGTAAAAGAAGAAATTTCAAAGAGGAAGGAGAAAAAAGAAGGAACTGCGAAAGAAGAGGTTCAAAATAGAATAAAACAGCTATCGGAGGAGCTGGAAAGGGTCAAAAAAATTGAAGAAAAGGAAGAACTTTTGAGCGATCTGGAAAGAAAAATTTTTAAGATAAAGGAAAGAAAAGAGAAAAGGAGCAATTTGAGAGATAGGATTGAACTTCTTACTCAGGTGGTTAAAGAAAATGCTCCGCTTGAGGAACTTTCTCATGATGTTGAAGGAAAACTTGCCAATTACAAAAAATTGTTGAAGGAGAAGGAGAAAATAAGAGCAGCATTTTTTCATGAGATAGAGCCTTTAAAGGAAGAGATAGAGAAGCTTGGTGGCGATGGAATTTTTAAGAATTCCTTTGTAAAGGTTGGAAGCATTGTGTTCGGAGTTTCACTTCTTCTCTTTCTCATCCGAACCCCGATTCTTTCTTTGATAAATCTTGAAAGCCTTTCCCTACCGCTTCGGTTTTTATTTCTTCCCATTATCATAGGTTCTATCGGTACAGTTTTCTGGGGATTATTTAATGAATTAAGCAAAAAGGCAAAAAGAGAGGAACTTTTGAAAACTCTAAAGGAAAAGGAATTAAGGCTTAAAAAACAGGAAAACCAGGTGGAATTGGAGCTTAAAAAAATTGAAATAATTACAAAAGAGATTGGGCTAATGAGTCCCGATGACCTTCCACAGAAGGTTTATTCCTTTAATGAAACGAAAAGGGAGCTGGAAGAAGCAAAGGCAGAACTTGAGAAGGAGATTTCTGATATGAGCGACGAGGAGTTAAATTCGGAAGAAGCAAGGCTGTCAGGAGAGATTGAGGCACTGAAAAAGGAACTGCAGAGCCTTGGCACTTCTTCCGCTTCAAAACATGAAATTGAAGAAGAGCTCAGAACACTTCAGGAATCCCTGGAGATGGAAGGGGAGAGAAGAGAAGAAACAACTCTTCCTTCGTTTGAACCGTTGAAAAGTGCTGATTTGATTGATTTTTTAGATGAGCTTTCAAGGGTTATGGGACAGGACAAAGAAAATTCCATTTCCTCTTTATTGGACCACCTTGTTCCAATCCTTAAAGAGGTTTCAGGAGGAAAATTTGAGACTGTAGCATTTGAGGACGATAAATTAGGGATGAGAAATCCGGAAGGAGATTTTTTTTCTTTTGATTTTCTTTCCAGCTCTGTTATTGATATGGCATTTCTCTCCCTTCTTCTTTCTTTCATTGATTATCAGTCGGGTGTGAGAAATATCCCGTTTATTTTTGATGATGTCTTTATCACAATGGATGATTCAAAGAGGGAAAAATTTTATTCAAAAGTGAAGGAAATTGCGGGAAGAACTGGACAGGGTTTAATTTTTTCAAGGGTTAAAGAGATTGAAAGGTTTGCAGATAATGTATTGAGGATATAATGCCTGACTGGAGAATTGAAAGAAGTCTGTGGAAGAAAGGATTCAGGTATGTTGCAGGTGTTGATGAAGCAGGAAGGGGACCCATTGCAGGACCTGTATTTGCTTCCGCTGTTATATTTGAGGAACCAATCAGGTGTAAGGGCATTGACGATTGTAAAAGGTTGAGACCAGAGGAAAGGAACAGGTTGTTTGAAATCATTAAAAAAAATTGTCACTGGGCTGTTGGAATAGCGACGGAGGAGGAAATAAAAAATTTTAACATTCTTGGAGCCACGAAACTTGCCATGAAAAGAGCAATTCTTGCTCTTCCAGTTGAACCCGATGCACTCATAATTGATGGAAACATAAAACTTGGAACAGAAATATGCGAAAAATCCATTATAAAAGGGGATAGAAAAAGCATGAGCATTGCTTCTGCCTCCATAATTGCAAAGGTGGAGAGGGACAGATACATGGAAAAACTTGACAGGCTCTGTCCGGGTTATCTCTTTTCAAAACATAAGGGATATCCTACAAAGGAGCATCGGGAGATAATTTCTCTGAAAGGTCCGAGCCCTTATCACAGAATAGGATTCAAACTTCTCAAATGAAGAAAGGAAAGAATAAAGGTGAAGATGTTGCTGTGGAGTTCCTAAAAAGAAGGGGGCACAAAATAATTGAAAGGAATTACTCAACGAAATATGGAGAATTGGATATCATCACAAGAGCTCCTTCGGGTGAATTGTGTTTTGTTGAAGTAAAATCCGAAACTTCTCCTTTCAGTGGTCCTTTAAAAATTAACAGAAGTAAAATTAATAAAATAAAAACTACTGCCCTTGACTTTGTATCCAGAAATAAATGGGCAATAGAACTGCAAATGAGGTTTGATTTTATATGGGTAAACCTTGAAGAATTGAGAGTAATTGAATACATTGAAGGGGGTTTTGAATGAGCGAAATAACAATAATAATTGGGTCTCAATCCGATGAGGAACTTCTCAAGGAATGTTTAAAGGCAATTGACGAGTTTGGAGTGACCAGAAGCGTTTTTCTTGCTTCAGCCCATCGTTCCCCTGCTTATCTTGAAGAAATTATAAAGGAAGCGGAGAAAAATGGAACAAAGGTATTTATAGCAATTGCAGGAAAAGCAGCCCATCTTCCAGGAATTGTTGCTTCAAAGACTCTTCTCCCTGTTATAGGCGTTCCTGCCTATTCAGAGGAATTAACCGGTCTTGATGCACTTCTTTCAATAGTTCAGATGCCGAAGCACATACCTGTTGGATGTATGGGAATAGGGAAGGCAGGTGCTTATAATGCTGGACTTTTTGCTGTTTCCATCCTTGCGGTTTCTGACGAAAAGTTAAAAAATCTTCTAATTGAAAGGAGAAAAAAACTTGAAGAGGAGATGAAAAAAGAAAATGAAAATTTCAGCAAAAGATATAACAAGGGCAGTTGAAATACTGGAAAAGGGAGGAATTGTAATTCTTCCAACTGATACCCTTTATGGACTATGTTGTTCTCCGTTTGTTGAAGATGCCCTTGCAAGGGTTGAAAAATTAAAATCGAGAAATGAAAGTGTAAGAAAACCATTTCCACTTATTGTTGGGAGTATGAATGTGGTTGAAAAATATTTCAGGGTATCTCCTCAAGCGTATTTTCTTGCACAGGTTTTCTGGCCGGGTCCGCTTTCCCTTCTTCTTGGCTCAGAATTTTCCCATCCACTTTTATCTCAAAATGGAAAATCCGCTGTCAGGATTCCGAACAATAAAATTTCTCTTCTTATTTTGAAAATTTTAAAAATTCCACTCATTGCAACAAGTGCAAACACGAGCGGGTCTTCTCCTGTTTCCTGTGTTCAAGAAATAGAAAAAGAAATAATGGATGGAGTTGATATGGTAGTTGATGGCGGAGAGCTTTCATCTAATAATCTCCCGTCCACCGTCTATGATCCTGATAAAGGGGTTATGATAAGAGAGGGCGCGATTCCGGTTGAACAAATAAAAGAGGTTCTCGGACGAAAAATTTAAAAGAAGTTCTTGAATTTTTAAAATGCATTGTGTATATTTCGGTCTATGGAGAAAGTCAAGAGGATAGTTCTTGCATATTCGGGAGGGTTGGATACCACAGTAATTTTAAGATGGCTCATTGAAACCTATAAATGCGATGTTTACGCATATATAGCGGATCTCGGGCAGAAGGAAGATCTTGAAGCAATAAGAAAAAAAGCATTGAAGACAGGAGCAAAAGATGCTTATGTAGAAGATTTGAGGGAAAAGTTTGTGAGAGATTTTATATTTCCCATGATAAGGGCAAATGCTGTTTATGAAGGTTATCTTCTTGGCACATCTATTGCTCGTCCATTGATAGCAGAAGGTCAGATAGGATATGCCAGAAAATTGGGTGCCGATGCTGTTGCTCATGGAGCAACAGGAAAAGGAAATGACCAGGTAAGGTTTGAGATTTCTTATTATTTTTTGGAGCCAACAATAAAAGCAATAGCACCATGGAGGATATGGGATTTTAAGGGGAGAGCTGACCTTGTAAGATATGCTAAAGAGAGAGGGCTTGAGGTTCCTGTTACTGTGAAAAGACCATACAGCATAGATAGAAATGCATATCATACAAGTTATGAGGGAGGTATTCTGGAAGACCCGTGGATGGAGCCTCCTGAGGATATGTTTACATTGACAGTTTCACCTGAAAAGGCTCCTGATAGACCAGAGGTAATTGAGATTGAGTTTGAAAATGGAAATCCAGTTGGCATTAATGGAGAAAGGCTTTCTCCGTTTCCACTCCTTGAAAAGTTGAACGAGATAGGAGGTAGAAACGGAGTAGGCAGAAGCGATGTGGTTGAAAATAGATATGTAGGAATGAAATCAAGGGGAGTGTATGAAACTCCCGGTGGAACAATCCTTCATGTTGCTCACAGAGCGATTGAGTCAATAACCATGGACAGGGAGGTTATGAGAATAAGGGATTCTCTTATCCCCAAGTATTCTGAACTCATCTATTATGGTTACTGGTTTTCTCCTGAAAGGGAGCTTTTGCAGGCACTAATTGATAAAAGTCAGGAAAAAGTTAGCGGGGTGGTGAGGCTTAAGCTTTACAAAGGGAATGTTATCGTTACAGGAAGGAAATCCGATTTTTCTCTCTACAGGAAATCCATTGTCTCTTTTGAAGAGGAAGGTGGATTCAACATGAAAGATTCTGCCGGTTTCATAAACATAAATGCATTGAGACTTAAATTGTTCAGCATGAGGAGAAGGGGGGATGATAAAGAAAATATTTGATTTTTTTTCCAGTTATATCGCAGTTGACCTTGGAACAGCGAGCACAATAATATATGAGAAAGGAAAAGGGATTGTTCTGAACGAACCCTCGGTCGTAGCTATAAGAAGAAGTGAAAGGGGAGGATTTGAGATAGTTAGTATAGGCAAAGAAGCAAAAGAAATGCTTGGTAAAACCCCATCAGATATTGAGACAATAAGACCGTTGAAAGATGGAGTTATTGCAGATTTCACAATTACAGAAATGATGCTCAAAGAGTTTATAAGGAGGATTTCTCAGAACAGAGTATTTTTTCTGAAAAAGAAAATCGTAATATGTGTGCCCCACGGGGTTACGGATGTGGAAAGAAGGGCTGTAAAAGATTCTGCACAGCTTATAGCGAGGGAGGTTTACATAATAGAAGAACCGATGGCTGCAGCTATAGGTGCTGGTCTTCCTGTTCTTGAAGCATCTGGAAATATGGTTGTTGATATTGGTGGAGGAACAACTGAAGTGGCTGTTATTTCCCTCGGTGGAATTGTTACAAGTACATCATTGAGGGTAGCTGGCGATAAGATGGACGAGTCTATAATAGCCCATATTAAAAGGAAGTATAACCTCCTGATAGGAGAAAAAACAGCGGAGGAGATAAAAATAACCATAGGAAGTGCCTATCCTACCGGTGAGGACAGGTCAATGGAAATAAAGGGAAGGGACATTGTTACAGGGATTCCGAAAACAGTTGAAGTAAAAGAAGATGAGGTAAGGGTGGCTTTAGAAGCACCTTTAAAAGCGATAATCAGTGGAGTAAGGACAACACTTGAAAAAACGCCGCCAGAGCTTGCAGGAGACATTGTGGAAAGGGGTATTGTTCTTACAGGTGGTGGATCACTTTTGAGAAATATAGATTTATTAATAAAAGAGGAGGTTCATCTTCCTGTTTCCATAGCAGATGACCCAATTACATGCGTTGCAAGAGGAGGAGGCAAGCTTCTTGAATCTCCTGAACTTATGAGGAGAATTTTGGGATAAAATGCAAAATGGAATAAGAACTTTGTAGCGTAGCGGGAAAGTTATAGCTCTATTTTTTTATATGAACCGAGGGTTTTATAATAAAGGGTGGATTTTGATAACTCTTTGAGGGCATTTTTTACACGAGATTCATCTTCGTGTCCTTCAAATTCTACAAAAAATATGTATTCTCCAAATTTCCTTCTTTCTGGATGTGGTCTTGAGATTATTCTTGTGAGGTTTATCCTTCTTCTGGCAAAAGCGCCGAGGGCTCTGTAGAGTGTTCCGGGAGCATGCTTTAAAGAGAAAACAATGGCTGTCTTTTCGTTTCCGCTTTTTGAATTCTTCCCTTTTCCTATTACAAAGAAACTGGTTATGTTTTTGGCATTTTTTGATTTTTCCTCATATAAAATATCAAGGTTATAAATTTTCCCTGCCTCCTTACTTGCTATTGCGAGAGAACCAGGAGTCTCAGCAGAAATTCTTGCCGCTTCTGCAGTGCTTGAAACCTCAACAATCTGGAGGTCGGGCATATTCTTTTTAAGCCATTTTCTCATGTAGATGAGGGGATATGGATGGGAATATATCTTTTCCGGTTTTTCTCCCTTTCTTCCGAGAATACAAAGCCTTATTCTCTTGGAAATCTCTTCCTTTATTCTTAATCCGCTTTTTAAAAAACTTCGGCTGACAAGTTCGTCCAAGGTATCGTAGAGGAGTCCTCCGAATGAGTTTTCTATAGGAACAAGGGCAATATCAACTCTTTTTTTTATAACCGCCTCAAAAATTTCATTTATTGTTTTAAAGGGTATGAGTTCACATTCTTCTTTCCACCTTTCAAGTGCGAGAAGGTGGGAAAAACTTCCTTCCGGCCCAAGATAGGAAACCTTTAACATGCTTTAAATATAATCCCCTCAAAAGGAAAAATCAAATCCGAAGTCCGAGATTTTGATTTTACTTGATTTTATCGTTTTTTTATTTTAAATTCTAAAAAAATTCAAGGAGGTGCAAGATGGAAAAGAAGGGGTTACTGCTCACGGCTCTCTTGTTTGTTTTTGTTCTGGTCTTTTTAGGATGCGGTAAGGAAGAGGGTTGTAAGACGAATGCTGATTGCCCTGATGGGCAGATCTGTGAAGATGGGGAATGCATTCCTGTAGAGGGAGATACAATTCCTCTTGATACAGCAATTACAACATATCCTAAAAACCCAACGAATTCTACATCTGCGACATTTGAATTTGTCTGTAATGAAGGGAGTTGCGATTTTGAATGCCAGCTGGATAGTGGTTCATGGGAAGTTTGCACATCGCCAATAGCATACCAAGGACTTTCAAATGGCATTCATACATTTGGAGTTCGTGCAATAGACCAAGCAGGGAATATAGACCCGAGCCCCGCTGTTTATACATGGGTCATAGATACAATTCCTCCTGATACAGCAATTACCTTGAATCCTACAGATTCATCAAATTCTACATCTGCGACATTTGAATTTGCCTGTAATGAAGGGAGTTGCTCTTTTGAATGCCAGCTGGATGGTGGTTCATGGGAAGTTTGTTGGTCGCCGAAGACATACTCTGG
>JBBIVP010000022.1:0-17345 GCA_037439705.1 bacterium | reverse complement strand
TTATGATGACTCCCTTGCCCTGAGTATTTACATTGCAGACATCTCCCTTGATGTCTTGTTCACATTTCCATCAACAACAATAGATGAGCAGGAAACCAATTATAGAGTTCAATGGGATACCTGCTCATCAACCCTTGAAGATGGTCCAGCCTGCCTCGGCTCAACATCAGACCCTCGGACCTGCAGAGAACTTGACCTTCAGGACAATTATGTTGCTGAAGAGGACCTCTCAAACTATCCAACAATGAGGGCAAAAATTCTTTTAGGATGCGCTAATGACCCAAACCTAACAGGTGGTCCAGAGGATATGGCATCATCTTTGTGTGGAACAGCAGTTGCCCCGATTATCCTTTCCACATCAGTGAGGGCATGGATGGATTATGACGATTTAACAGTTGGAGGTGTTAGCCAGACACATGTTAATTACAAATCTCCGACGGGTGCTAATGACAGCGGTGCATGGTGCGACCCTGATAGAGATCCGGATAATGACTTTGGAGCGGGTGGATGCCACAGAAAGTTTTTGAGGGTTAATATCGCAGGACTTAACCTCTATGCAAATGTCTATTTCCAGTGGCAGAGGAATCCAAACCTTATATGCACTACCCCTGGTTGCTATCAGGTTTTTGGAGGAGGTAGCGACCCTAATACCCTATTTTCAGGACCATCAACTTCTCCAACAGGAACAACGGTCACTTCCTGCTGTGGTCCATGGGGTGGATTTGCCTGCCCTTCAACATTTACTGCAGAAAGAATAGCCTTCTGCGACAGAAACGGGAACAACAGGTGTGGGGATATGTATGATGACCCGAATTACAATCCATCCCAGAACATAGGTGGAACCCTTCCATTCCTTGAGGCACAAATAATGGCAAGACTTCAGGATGTATTCACCTGCGAGTGCACCTACGGGACATTCCCTGGTGGAAACGATGGAAATATATGCACACCTGATGCAAATGAGTGCACAATCCCTGGGACAACCACATCAAGGGCAGGAACAAACCCTGCCTGCGGTGATGAGATATATCCAGCAAGTGACCCAGGATGCGTTGGTTATTACCTCGCCTCAACCCTTTCAATGGACCTCTCACCAACCCTTGACACAATATCTTTTGACCACCCATTAACCCAAGCAACAGACCCGATATACATAGATCTAGGAGCAAGGTTTGACCTCTGGGCAGATTCGGTTGGCGTTCTCCTTCCAGGAGACCTCGGTCTTGACATATATTACACAAGAAATGCAGGAACACCATCCGCACCAAACCTTGAGCCAATGACATCCTGCGTTACCCTTCAGCATACAGCAGGTGGTTATACTGGTCAAATAACACCTGTTGTCTCACAGGTCTGTTATGACCAGAAGTACTATACTCTCCCTGGATATGCCTGCACTGTCACCGAATTTGTTACAGGTCAGTCAACAGGAACTTATACAGACCGGCTCTTAAACACAACAACTACTACTGCTGAATTCAAGCAATTGAGTTATACAGTTGGAACAACAACAAACACATTCCCGTATCACCTTGGAATTGCCCTTCATCACAACTTCTTCTCAAGGGCAATAACATCAATTATAAGGTCAGGTGCACTGTGTATGGTCATTGATGGAAATACTCCAACAATAGGTGAGTTTCTATCAGGAATTTTAAACACCCAGACATTTGGCATGCTTATGCCGAAACTTCAGGAATTGTATGGGGATAACGATATGCAAATAAGGGTTGTCCCATCATTCAAGAGTCCTGACCCAGCGGGATTGGATTACACACCTTTATTTGAGCAGGCATATCCTCCAACAACAACAGGTCCGAGAACATATTCTCCAATATATCAGGTGAACGCAACAGGAATTGCACAGGTTCCTTTCATTCTAACAGGTGGGAGGTCTATAGTTTATATAACAAATGGTTATCCGAATTTCGCAACATCAATCACAACCCAGACACAGGCTGACCTCACCATTGGAATACCTCACCTCCACCTTGACTTCCATGTCTTTCCTGCGGGTGCAACAGCATGGGGTGCTCAGAGGGTATTCGGTCTTGACTTCGGAATGCTATTAGGACTTGACATTGAACTTCTGAGGAATGACGCAAGGTTTGACCTGTGGGACTTTGGCGGTGTAGCAATGAGAACAGGAAGGGTTCTTCATATAGGTGGTATGCTTTCTTCTGGCATCAATTATTACCTTGAATACTATGAGGCACTGACAGGGCTTTCAAGGAGGGACCTCAACGGAATCCTTTCAAACCTCATCCCAACAATCCTATCAATGGCAATAGGTTTCACAGCAGATATAGGTTTTGACCTTGGAAAAGCCCTGAATATGCCCATAACCTTCAGGGTTACGGATGATAGCGTATGCACAGCCCCTGGAACAAGAACCTGTCCAGCAGCCTCAATTATGCCAATAGGACCGGCAAGAAGTTTCATGTCAGGAAGCACAATAACATGGAGGATGCCTGTTTATCTCCTCTCTGCAACAAACTCAACCCCCTTAATGTGGTATCCTACAGACCTCAACTGGATGAATCCACCTGACTGGCTCGGCATTTCAACCATGCTTTATGGTAGATTAACATCAGCCATCATAATAAACCTCCTTGAAGGTGGAGCGCTTGGTGGTCTCGGTTTGAGCCCATCTGATGGATTTGATGGGTTCAATCCACCTGAAACGAGGATAATCCCTGCTGAAAAACTAACCGCAATGGATGCGGGATTTGTCTTTGATGCATACGATGATTATGACACAGGCGATACAATAAGATACGCATGGAGGCTTGATAAGGGGTTCTGGACACCATTCATTCCCCAGAAATCAGCAGTATTCTCATACCTCTATGAAGGGAACCACATCCTTGAGGTTCGTGCAGTTGACTCAGATGGAAATATGGACCCAACCCCAGCAGTTTATACCTTCAGGATTGACTCCCTCGGACCATCAATAATAATACATGGCGCTGGAGATATGAACATAGTTGCCACATCATCTCCAACATTCTACATTGATGCAAGGGATGCACAGGCTCCTGATGAACTTGTGACAGTCTCTTACAGGGTTGATGGTTCTGACTGGACACCATTCGCAAAAGTTAGGACAATAACCCTTTCAGGACTTGATGAGGGTCTTCACAGGCTTGAGGTGAGGGCTAAGGACGACCTTGGGAATATCTCAACTGCATCAATGGTCTTCAAGGTATCAACATCCGCATCTGGATTTGGATGTTCAGTTGTGAGCTCAACAGGGCTCGGAATTGGTCTCATTCTTCTTTTCGTTCCTCTCATCTGGAGGAGAAGCTCATAATTTAGTTCTTTTTTCTTGAGAAGAGAAAGGGGGCTTTTCGCCCCCTTTTTTATTTTTTCCAGAAAGAAAAAATGGTGAATATTATTGAAATAATAAATTCTTTTGCTATATTTTATTTCATCAATTAAGGAGGCTAAAGATGAGATTTAAAGGGCATCTTGTTGCTCCGGGACCAACCGAGGTTCCTCCTGAGGTTTTGCTTTCAATGGCAAAAACTGTTCCACATCACCGTTCAGATGATTTCATCCCACTTTTTGAGAAGGTCCGGGAAGACCTGAAATGGCTCTTTCAGACAAGGAATGATGTTCTCATTCTTGCTTCATCAGGAACTGCTGCGATGGAGAGTGCAGTTTCAAACTTCTTGAAGAGGGGTGATAAGGCAATTGTTGTTCGGGGTGGAAAGTTCGGAGAAAGATGGTCTGAAATTCTCACCGCTTACGGTTGCGTTCCGATCAACATAGATGTGGAATGGGGAAAAGCAGTTGCCCCATCTCTTGTGGAGAAGGCTTTGAAGGAGAATCCGGAGGCAAGGGCTGTTTACATTCAGGCATCTGAAACATCAACAGGCGTTAAACATCCTGTAAAAGAAATTGCAGAACTCCTTAAAGGAAGGGATGGAACAATAATCGTAGTTGATGCTATAACTGCACTTGGAGTTTTTGATGTGAAAACAGATGATTGGGGTCTTGATATAGTTGTAGGGGGTTCACAGAAGGCATTGATGCTTCCACCAGGGCTCGCCTTTATTTCAGTTAGTGAAAAAGCCTGGAAGCTTTCCGAAATATCCAATCTTCCAAGATATTACCTTGACTTAAAAAAAGAAAAAAAGAATCAGTTGAAGGCACAGACAGCCTATACACCTGCAGTTTCCCTCATAGTCGGTCTTTCAAAGTCCCTTGATATGCTTAAGGAGGAAGGGCTTGGGAAAATTTTTGAAAGGCACAGAATCCTTTCAAGGGGGGTAAGGGAGGGATTGAAGGCAATAGGTTTGAAACTCCTTGCTGAGGATTCTCCATCAGAAGCGGTCACAGCGGCTATTTGTCCTGAAGGAATTGACGGACAGAAGGTGGTGAAGTATTTGAGGGAGAAGTTTAAGATAATAATTGCTGGTGGACAGGACAGATTAAAGGGAAAGATATTCAGGATTGCACACATAGGCTATTACGACCCATTTGATATGATACTTACCCTTTCAGCAGTTGAGATGGCTTTAAAGGATATGGGATATGAGTTTTCTTTTGGCAATGGTGTGAAGAGGGCGATGGAGATATACTGGGAGGCAATGAGAGATGGAAAAGGTTAGAGTTATAGCAACAGATGGTCTCGCCCCCGAGGGAGTAAAGATATTTGAGAACTATAAGGATTTTATCTCAATTGATGTGAGAAAAGGAACTACAAAAGAGGAACTTCTTGAGCTCATAGGAGAATACGATGCGATAATTGTGAGAAGCGCAACAAAGGTCACAAAGGATGTAATTGATAGGGGAAAGAGGTTAAAGCTCATAGGAAGGGCAGGGATAGGGCTTGACAATGTGGATGTTGAATATGCTACCAAAAAGGGAATTATCGTTATGAACACTCCACTTGGAAATACAATAACCACTGCTGAACATACCCTAGCAATGCTTTTTGCTCTTGCAAGAAAAATCCCTTTAGCTGACAGGTTGATGAAGGAGGAGAAATGGGAGAAGAAAAAGTTGGAGGGGGTTGAACTCTTTAACAAAACCCTTGGAATAATCGGGCTCGGTAACATAGGTTCAGTTGTTGCTGAGAGGGCTATTGGGCTGAAAATGAACCTAATAGCCTACGACCCATACATTCCTGAGGAAAGGGCGAAGAAGATGGGGGTGAAGATGGTTTCCCTTGATGAACTTTTGAGGACTTCGGATTTCATTTCAATCCATGTTCCACTTAATGAGGAGACGAGGAATCTAATAAATAAATCTGCCATTGAAAAAATGAAACCATCTGCCATGCTCCTTCATTGTGCAAGGGGTGGAATTGTAAATGAGGATGACCTTTACGAGGCTCTGGTTCAGAAAAGAATTGCGGGTGCAGCAATTGATGTCTGGGAATAAGAACCACCAGTAAAGTGGGAACTTGCAAAACTTGAAAATGTTGTTGCCACCCCCCACCTCGGCGCTTCAACTGTTGAGGCACAGAGGAATGTTTCTGTAGATATAGCCAATCAGGTAGTGGATTATTTTGTAAGGGGAATTGTGCGAAATGCGTTCAACCTTCCTTCTCTTTCGGAAGAGGTTTATTATATACTTTCTCCTTATATGGAACTTACCGAAAAACTTGGCCTTTTGGTTTCCCAGATATTTCCTGGACCAATTCATACAATTGAGATAACATACGAGGGAGAAGTGGCAAGGCTTTCTACTGATTACCTCACAAAGTCCTTTTTGAAGGGATTCCTTATTCGTTTTGTGGGTGAGAATGTGAATCTGATAAACTCCACATTCATAGCAAAAGAAAGGGGTATAAACATTTTTGAAAGAAAAACTGAGGTTTGCAGCGATTATGCCTCTTTGGTCACAATAAAGGTTAAACTTGATTCAAAAGAGGGAACTGTAGCGGGTGCTGTTTTTGGGAAGAGACACCCGAGAATAGTGAGAATTGATGATTTTCACCTTGAAGCGGTTCCCGAAGGAACAATAATAATTCTGAGAAACTGGGATAGACCGGGCGTGATAGGTAATATTGGCTCAACCCTTGGAAAAAACGGGATAAACATTGCCCACATGCACATAGGAAGGATGGCTCCGGGTGGACAGGCGATAGCCCTTGTCCACATAGATACTCCAGCTTCCAAAGATGTTCTTGAGGAGCTCGGCAAATTGCCAAATATAATATCTGTTGTTCAGGTAAGACTTTAAAGGTTCAATAAAAAAATCGCTTGACAATTACCTCTAAAAGAGATACTCTAATAGAGGTATATTACAAAAAGGAGATACAATATGGCTGAGGGTGCAAAGATAGTTGAGGTAAAACCACTTTCCGCATTCAGAACAATGGCAATGAAGTGTGTCAGATGCAGGATGTGTGGAATGACAAATCCCGAGAAATTGAAGAGTCATCGTTTTTCTGATAACTGTCCGTCGGGAACAAGGTTCGGATTTGAAGCGTATTATGCATCAGGAAGGCATGAGATAATAAGGGCTTTGCTTCAGGATCCTCCTGAAATTCCGATTACTGAGAAGTTGATTCATATTGCTTTTACATGCACCCTCTGCGGGAATTGTTTCGCTATATGCAACTCTACAAAAGGGCTTGAACCTGTAAGTGCTATTATGGCTCTCAGGGAATTTCTTGTAAGAAATGGATACGGTCCTCCCAAAGAGCACCAGCCCCTTATTAAAAGCATTGAAAATTATGATAATCCATGGATGAAGCCAAGAACGGAAAGGGATAGATGGGTAAGAAGGCTTGGAATTTCTGTAAAGGAACTTCCAAAGGAGAAGGCTCAGGTCCTTTATTTTGTGGGATGCACTGGAAGTTTTGACCCTGCATATATGAGAGTTTCTGAGGCTACCATAAAACTTCTTTCCATCATGGGAATTGATTTTGGAATACTCGGAAAGAATGAGGCATGCTGTGGCTCCACAATAATAAGAATTGGTGATAGTAAAGCGTTTGAAAAACAGAAAAGAAAAACGCTTGAGGTTTTGAATTCCTTGGGGGTTGAAACGATTGTTACTGCCTGTGCTGGATGTTATTCCACATTTCTTCATTCATACGAAGGTGATTTGAAACCGAGGGTAGTTCACATCATTGAGTTTATTTACGAAAGGCTTAAAGATAAGGGGTTTCCATTTAAAAAGGAGTTGAATAAAAAGGTTACCTATCATGACCCCTGTCATGTTGGAAGATATGCAGGAATATACGACCCTCCAAGGGAGGTTCTGAAGGCAATTCCAGGAGTTGAATTTGTTGAAATGGAGAGGATCAGGGAGTGGTCGTTCTGTTGTGGAGCAGGTGGAGGTGTTAGGACTGCATATCCGGATTATGCGCAATGGGTTGCAAGAAAGAGGATAGAGGAAGCACTGGCTACAGGTGCTGAGATTCTTGCAAGCGTATGTCCTTTCTGTGAACTGAACCTTTCTCCTGCTGCAGACTCTATGGGAGGAAGGATAAAGGTTATGGATGTGGAGGAGCTATTGATTGAGTCAATGGAGGTATAGATGAAGATAAAGATAGATACAATCAAATGTAATGCCTGCGGAATATGCGAGTATGCCTGTGGATATCACAGGGACAGGGAGTTCAATGCAATGAGTTCATCAATAATGCTTCACAGGGTTGAAAAAAAGGATTATTTCGGGGTGATTCTGAAAAGAGAAAAGGACATTTATCTTGCAAGACCCGAGGGTCCTGAAACTTTGAAGCCAGGCGAATCAGCAGGTGGTGGAGCATCAAGCAAGCCAATTGTGATGAGGGAACCCTGTGATCTGTGCAGGGATGAGGAGTTCCGTTTCTGTGTGGTTTTATGTCCTACAGGATGCCTTCAGGTAGAGGAGGGATGAAATGGAATTCTGGAATGGAAAAGCTTTAATGGTTGACCTCGGCAAAGGAGAGGTGGAGGATTTTGAGATTGAAGACCTTATTTCCTCTCTCAAAGGCGGTTATGAAATCGTGGTTGAACTTTTAAAGAGGTTTGCTGATGCTGAGCCTATTGTAATAGGAACAGGAACCTGGACAGCGAGTTTCTTCCCCTCAGGATGTATGGGATTTGTTCTCTGGAAAAGGAACGGGAAAAGTTTTTGCCTTCCTCTCAACTGGTTTTTCCCCGTTGAATTCAAACTCACAGGATTTGACTTTCTTGTTATAAAAAACAGTTCTTCCTCTCCTGTTCGTCTCTGGATAAGGGACGGGATATGCGATATCCTTTCTGCTGAAAATTTGAGCAATAAAGATGTATGGGAAACACTGGATTTTCTGAAGGAAGACCACGGAGATGAAAAGGTCCAGGCTCTTGTAACAGGCACCGGGTCTCCATCCGCTCTTTCTCAGGGATACTGGGGAGGATTTGATTCAATCGGTGCGGGTGAGGAATTCAGGAAAAAGAATCTGAAAGCAGTGTGCGTGAGGGGAATGGGTTCCATTTCCATATCTGAAGAGTCATTCAAGAAGATGTTGAAACTTCCAAGGGGAAAGGAGATTGGGTTGAGTATCGGTGAGGAATTGAAAAAATTTGTTCACAGGAGAAGTGCGTGTTTTAATTGTGGTTTGAACTGTTATCCATTTTTTATGATTGAGGATGACCCAAAAATTTTAAAGGAATCTGAAAAGAAAGAGCCGGGATTTATAGCCCTTGACCCGAATTATTTGAAGGAAGGCAATCCGAAATCAACAATGGACATGTTGAGAAAGGGTGTACATCCATCTGGTTTGAAAGAGGAGGAGATTCCATCATCGTTTATGGAGTTTGCAGGAGTGGATGGAGCAGTAGTTAAGGAACTTTTGAACTATGGAATATGCCCTCTTTTCTTCAGAGTTGCCCTGCAAACCGATAAGTCTTATTTAAACTTCTGAAAGGTATTGATATAATTAAAATTATGGATGTTTTTTCTGCTATGATGAGAATAAAGGAGGGAGGAGTCGCATTTATGGATGAAATATCAGGAACTTTTTCTGAATCCCCGGACACCCTTCAATCTCCACTTGAATTAAGAATTCCTCTTATAGGCATTTATACAGGAAAGGGGGCTTCTCATTCCTGGCTCTGGGCAGTGGATACATTTGAGAGATACGGTTTTGAGTTCATTGTTCCATTCAGTGAAGATGAAAGCCATCTTATTTCGGATTTTGATTTTCTGTTCGTGGCGGGTGGAGACACATTTGCCCTTGCCGAAGGTCTTGGGAGCGATGGTGCATCCGCAATAAAAAAATTTGTGATGGAAGGGGGAATATACATAGGTTCCTGTGCAGGAGCCTATCTTGTATTATATACATCAAAACCTCCTTTAAATTTTTTTAACTTTGTTCCTGTTGAGATTGCAAATTTTGAAAGCGAACTTCCACCTGTAAGAGCCATGCAGGAGAAAGCCTTCAACAGATATGCCTGTTGTTTTATCATTCATCCGGTTCGAGATGAGGTGATAATAGAGACATCGCCCTTTCCGCCCATCTTTTTAAAAGAAAAAATCTCAGCGCCAATTTTTGGAGGTCCTGTTTTTAAAGAGCCAGAAAAAAAGGGGAGGGTTCTCGCAAGGTTTTCCTCATTTACTGACAGGACAATTTTTCTCTTTGACAGGGATATAGCAGAAAGGATTCTTCCGGGAAAACCGGCAATTGTTGAGTGGAAAATCGGGGAAGGAGCATTCTATCTTTTCGGTCCGCACCTTGAACATCCTTCCTTCAAATCGGCAAATTCCGTTCTTCTCAAAATAATAGCCTACAATACTGGAAAGATGAGAAAAAGGAATTCAAATCCAGAACTACTTTTCAGAGGTTTCCCGGTGAAACTTTCGGACTCCGTAAGGAGGCTCGTTTCGGATATATTCATGAAAGCACTCTCCATAGGTGATATGAAGGCTTTCTGGAAGATAGGTGAAAAGTATTACATGCCCGAGCATCTCCTCGTATTCGCCAGAGCAATTCACAAGCGGATATTTAAAAAGAAGATTTTCGTGGAGGACGAGGAAACAAAAATTCTTGAAGAGAGCCTCAGGATTTCAAAGGAAATTCTTTTTCAACTCACCCCGTCCACATCCGAGGAAAGGATGGACCTTCTCATTTCTTCTTTGAAAACTGCTTTAAAAATTTTTTTAAGGGCATATTTCAGAAAGGGTGAAGATGGAGCTTTTAAGCTATCTAAAATATCTTAAACTTGGAGTCTATTTTATCCTTCTCGTCGGCATCTCCTCCCACATTCTGGTATGGATGGACGGGCTCGTTGAGGAAAGAGAGGGAGGAATTAAAAAATTTTTAAGAGGGATTTTTTTCAGGGTTCCATTCCAGACAGGAATAATGAAACTCGGACTTTCGCGGTGGACAGCCCATTTTCTCATTTTCCTTTCTTTTCTCTGGTTCCTTTTCTTCTACTGGTTTCCCTGGGTTATAAAATCTTCGGGACTAAATGAGAAGACAGTTTTTGTCCTTCACGATCTGTTTTCGTTAGCCCTTTTTTCAGGGATTTCAATTGCCTTTTTGAGGAGATTTTTTTCAAGGAAGGATACAAGGGGAGAATTTGAGGATTTTTATTCCCTCTCAATGCTTTTTGGAATATGGCTCAGCGGATTTCTCCTTCAAATTTCCAAAATTCAGAGCATTGAAAAAACAGCGAGGAAGGGAGAATTTTTTCTCGGAAAATTTGGAACTTGGCTTTTTGATAACATGGGGGTTAATCTTTCTTTTGTTCCCCTTCTATACATCCATGTGATGCTCGTTCTCATTTTTGTTGCTTCAATACCATGGACAAAAATGATTCACATTCTCATGCTTCCACTTAAAGAGGTTTTCGGAAGGGAGAATGCCGGAAATTAATCTTTCAGAGAACCTTTCTATTTTTGACCTTCTGGATATTTCTGCCTGTGCAAGTTGCAGGGAATGCTATCTTTACTGTCCTGTTTACGATGTTGACAGAAGAAAGGTTCTCACGCCGAGGGAAAAACTGAAAACCTTGAATTCAATTCTGAAAAAAGAAAGGGGTTTATTGGCTTTACTTTTCGGACCGAGGGTGAGGGAGAAAGAAATAATGGATTTTCTCTCCGCCCTTTATGAGTGTTCAGTCTGTGCTCAGTGCAGGGAGGTGTGTCCTGCAGGGATTGATACACCGAAATTATGGGAGAGGATAAGAGCAGGTATGGTTTCTTCTGGATATGGACCACTTCCCCAGCAGAAAACCATTTCTCAGAGCATAAAAAATTATGACAACCCGTGGATGCAGCCGAGGGCAATGAGAGGAAAGTGGGCTGATAGGGCTTTTAAAGAGGGAAGAATTTCAAAACAGGTTCAGGATATTACAAAAAACAGGGCAAAGGTTCTTTATTATGTTGGATGCACAGCCTCATACGACCAGAACATTACAGAGGTTGCAATAAATTTCGTTGAACTTATGAACATAGCCGGGATTGAGTTTGGAATCCTTGGCCCCAGAGAAAAATGCTGCGGAAGCACCCCTTTAAGAATAGGAGATTATAAAACATTTGAAGAACAGGCGCTCGCAAACATAAAGCTTTTTACCGAACTTCAGGTTCACACAGTGGTTTTTTCGTGTTCAGGCTGTTTCAAGACGATGAATCAGGATTACAGGGAACTCCAGAAACTTCCTTTCAGAACAGTTCATCTCGTTCAGTTTCTGCTCGAGCTTATAGAGGAAAAAAAACTCATTCCGGTTAAAGAAGTTCCATTAAAAATTACATACCATGACCCGTGCCATTTAGGAAGGCACAACAGGCTTTACGATGAACCAAGGGAGATATTGAAAAGGATTCCTGGAATTGAACTTATTGAGATGAAGAGGTCAAGGGAGTTTTCAAGATGTTGTGGAGCAGGTGGAGGAGTGAAGGCGGGATTTCCTTCAATAAATAACGCTATGAGCGATATGAGGATAGATGATGCGGAAAGCACAGGTGCCGATGAACTCGTTACAGCCTGTCCCTTCTGTTATCAGAGTTTAATGCTTTCAATCCAGAGGAAGAACTCTTATTTGAAGATAAGGGATGTTACAGAACTGTTAATAAGGTCTGTAAAATGATGGACCTAAAGGATATCATTGTAGAACTTCAGTCCTACGGGTTAAAGAGCGATGTGGAAATATCGGGAAGGAAGGGTGGAGCAGGACCATCTGAGGGAATTACCCTGCTGATTGTAAGAGATGGGGAGGAAATTCCTGTTAACATTCCGTTTTATTCACACTATGTTTCCAGTTCTCCTTTTACTTTGAAAAATGAAGGAGAGATTTTGAAAATCTTCAAAAATGGAATTGATACAGGGTTAAAGGTCAAAATGAGAGGGGAACCACATTATTACAGATTCAAAACCGAGGAGGGAGTGCCTTTCTGGAAGATAGCCCTTCTTCACGGTAAGGATTGTATAGGAACAACCATTTTTCAGACCTGCGTTCACTACGGAAAAGATGAAGGATGTAAGTTTTGCGGTATAGGGATATCTTTAAAAGATAATAAGACCATTCCCTTTAAAAAGCCAGAAGAGATATACATCACAGCAAAAACAGCCTCCATGCTGGATGGGGTCAAGCATATAACGATAACCACAGGAACACAGAAAGATAGAAGGAAAGAGGTTTTGAGCCTTGCCCGTGCTGGGAATTATGCAAGAAAGGCTGGTCTCAATGTTCACATTCAGTTTTCTCCTGTAGATGATGTTAAAATTTTTGAAGAAATAAAGGATATGGGAGTTGATACAATAGCTATTCACATAGAAACCCTTGATGAGGATGTTTTGAAGATAATCTCTCCATGGAAAAGTGATATTGGTTTGAAAAATTTTTTGAGGAACTGGGAAAAGGGGGTTGAGGTGTTTGGATGGGGGCAGGTTTCAAGTTTTGTAATAATAGGTTTTGGAGAGGATTTGAAAAAGACGCTGAACGGGATAAAAATGCTTTCTTCTATCGGTGTATTTCCTTTTTTAGTTCCATTTAGACCAATTCCGGGGACGCCTTTTTATGAAAAATTTACTCCACCTGAGCCGGAAAGGATGAAGATGCTTTACGAAAGAACAGCAGAAATTCTTCATCTTTTTAAATTGAATCCTGAAAATTTCAGGGCAGGATGTTTAAGATGTGGAGCCTGTTCAGCAATAAGGCTGTATTGTAGCAGTTATTGATTACAGACCTTCAGGATGTAAAAGGGAGGGTTGTATTCATTCCAGAGAGGGGGGTATTGAGGGACTACCTGAATGTAATATTTTCCGGGTGGAATTTCATCCGAAACTCCTTCTCCTTTTATATCTTCTTTAAGAGGCTTCAAATTTTCATCATAGAGCCTTATTGCTATATCAATCCCGTTGAGGTTTGAAATGCTTACTGTTGATGTGACTTCAAGTGAAAAGGAGAAAAAATCTGTATCCCATGCTGGAAGGAGTCTTTCATTTTCTTCACAGGAAGATGTTAAACTTAAAGGATATGCCTGAAAAATTGTATCATCGGGTTCATACGGGTCTAAAAGAACAGGGATGGATGTTGATGAAATTGATTTTCTGAATCTTCCGCCCGATATACCATCTCCATCTGTATCCAGTCTTTCATCTCCTGCCGATATCTGGTCGGAGAATTCTATGGCATCTCCTCTGAAAACAGTTCTCAAAGTCGGGGTATGTGGAGCATTCGGTGATGGAAATAATTCCTCTCCATAACTTAAGAGTTTATCGGTTTTTATTTTCTGGTATAGATTTTCAAGGTCTATTCTGTGAAACAAACCTCCATCGGGCACTATAAATGAGTAAACTCCCTCTGAAAGAGAGAAAAGGAGAAGGGATGGCGGAACTGGTGAAGAAAATGGTATAGGACTTGTTGCGAAATACAATGCGTAGAGGTTATCTTCATCTTCTTGAAGGTCCACGAATTTTATTCCGTATTCATCCGAAAGTTTTTCATCCGTGTTTATCTTCAGCATGTAAAAGGTTGATGGTTCTAAAGTTTCTGATTTTATAGATATGCTTGTAAAATCGGATAGTTCATCCGGATATTCAAACCATTCCCCGGTTGACTCATTTCTGAAGAGCAGTGGAATCTCTTTATTTTTTGATAGGTCAAGAATTTTTGCAGAAAAGGTTGGAGCAGAGATTTTCCCCTTTGATGGAACCTTAAAAAATATGGTGAATGATACTTCATCCGGATAGAGTATTATTCCCTTTCCGTACATTCCGTCAAGGGAAATGTAGGAATTGTCTCTGAAGAAACCATCAACCTCTTTCCTGTGAAAAATTTTAACCTTTTCTATGAATGGAGAATATGTGAACCTTCCAGGGAGCGGGGTCATTATTCCTTCTTTTAATAATGGAACCGTTGTTGAAGCACCTCCTACCCTGAAGGGAAGGGAGTAAAAATCGGACGGGCTTGATGAAAAGTCATCATCCGGTCTTGAGCCTTTTGATACCCTTCCATCAAGAAAGTTACCATAAATATCTTTTGCTTCTTTCCCTATTTTTATAAAGAACCATTTTCCCCAGTAGAGTTGAATTGTAAGAAACATGACAGTTCCATCGTAGTCCCATGAGATTTCTTTGGGTATAATCTCATTTACGATATTATTTACCCCCTCCTTTAACCCGTCCGCCTCACCCACCAGTATATTTTTTTCAACTGATTCCTTATCCATGCTTTTTGAAAATCTGATTTTTATCTTCCATATATGTGCATAAGGGTCTATTTCCGCATTTCCTCTCTCCGTTTCACATTCCACCACATACGGAGGTTCTTCATTTCTTCCCTGAATTTGAGGAAAAATAGCCTCCTCCTCTTTAAGGGATTCGCAGGCAGTTAATAAAAGAATTATTGCAAAAATCCTTTTCATTGAAAAATCCTCAGATAATCATCATTGCCGTTTTCTTCAATATATCCGTCTTCATTTCCGTCTAAAGTATTTCCTCTTTCATCCGATACCCTGTAACTTATTTTGAGCCCAAATGGTTCATCTGCTCCTAAATATCCTTCTGGAATTCTCAAAAGAACCACATCAACCTCCTGCATGAATATAACTTCCCTGTGGAGTTCAAGTTTAAAAGGAATACTTTCAAATTTTGAATTCATTATGGAAAAGTTTTGAGGAATAATTGTTTCTTCGTCCATTTTATCGCTTCCAGGGTCAGGGGTCAGAAAGGTTATTTTCATTTCTGATATGTATCCATCCTTTCTTTCAATTGTTATTTCTTTAACCCTCAGTGTGCTTGAAATCCCAGCGGTGGTAAAACATACTTCATAAATCATATCCTCGTCAGGGTGTTCATCGGAAAAAGGGAGCTCATATCTGTCCTTCAAATCTTCAAAGCGGTTTATCTTTATGGCGAACCTGTGAAGGGGGGATAGGTTTTGCGGTCTTATGTAAACCGGGAAATCATTCGTGATATTTTCAATTTCAAATTTTTCAATGTCATCCTTCCATGTTATTCTGTTGTCAAGGGAGAAATAAATGGGGACTCTTTCGTCCGTTGTGAGGTCAATCATTTCTATATTTCTGCCGACTTCTTTTGAGAGGAAATAATTGCTCGTCGTTCCTGTTGGAAAGGAGAACCTCAGCTCAAAATCAAGTTGCGTGGGAAATCCCAGGTTTACCTTTCCGGAACATCCGCTGTGGTCTTTAAATTCCATTCCTCCTCCAACAGGTCCAAGATATGAAATAAATGGATTTGCTTTACAGAATGCCTTTGTAACAAAGGTTTCCTCTCCTCCTGTGGAAAATCCGGAAGAATAGGCATCAGATGTTTCATCCTTAAAATCGCATATCCCGTCAAGATTTTTTCCGTCAATGCTTTTTATCTCTTTTTTGAGATGGAGGATATATTCACCGTCTTGCAACGATAGAGAAATGAAAAGGTTTTTTTTATCATCGCTCAACGACCAGTTTTTTAGAACTACTCCATCTCCCATTCTGTTTTCACCATCCTGAGTGTCGCCAATAACAGGATGGACGAGAATGTTCCCTGAAAGGGATGATGGGTCAACTGGTTTTGAAAACTCTACTTTTATGATAAAAATACCGCCCGGAAGCGGTATTATTGAATCTGCTGGATCGGAAAGAATTGTTAAAAGGGAGGGTTCTTCTGCTGGCAAAAACTCCTGGAGCTTTGTCTTTAATTCTTCTCTTTCACTGCAGGAAAGGAGTAATAAAAGAATTATGAGTATGTATTTTCTCATCAGAAGATGAAGATTCCTGAAAGATAAAATTTTGTCAGGTCCAGTGCGGAATGCATTCCATCTCCTGTCCCTGTATCTACCATGAATTCAATGAGAAGATTTTCAAACCTGTTTATTGATATTCCAAACCTTATTCTTGTTATGCTTTCTGTTTTCTGCCCCTGTTCAAGGGATTCGTATGTGGTGCTATTTCTGTCAAGCCATTTTCCTTCAAGTTCAGGAGGAAGTTCGTTTGAATACTCAATCCTTCCATCTCCATAAACGGTCTTCTGGGAATACTGAAGCACTTCACCAGAAATAAGCGAACCCTTCATTATTTCAGTTTTTTTTATTATGTGCTTCACTCCTGCAAGGATTTCAAAACCTCCTCCGAGGTCCATTATTACAGCAATTGGAATGCCCACCTCCTGAACGAGCAATGTATCCATGATTTTTCTCCCCATTTTTGCAGACGCTGTCTTTTCATAATCATCAGGGTCTGCTACTTCCTCATCTCCATCGTTGAATATCTCCCTCAGGCTATAAGAATATTGAATTTTTCCCTTTTGATATGTGGTTTTTTCCCTCACATATTCAATTCCATAACCTATTTTTATCCTTTTCCATCCTTTGTAAGTGTCCCTTAAATTTATTACAAATCTGCTTCTTGAATCCATCCATCCGCCCGAGTATTCTCCATTAACCTCTTCAGACCTTTCAATTATTTCTTCTTTTTTTATAGAAAGGTTTTCTTCTGCTTTTCCATCCGATATCTTTTGAGGGAATCTCAAATAACCCACATCAAGTATGACCTCATGCTCTCCGGGTTTCAAATAAAACTTTACTGCTGTTCCAAAAATCGGGCTCGAAGAATTTATGGATGATGCTGATGTATAAGCCTCTGAATATATTTCGTCTGCATCATTAAGGTATTTTTTGTTTTCGTATATTCCTTCCCCGTCAATTGAGGAGTTCTGGTATCCAACAAGGAGGTTTGGAGATATGGCAAATTTCTCTGAGAAAGAATAACTTATGCCTCCAAAAATATAAAAAGATTGAGCGAGAACCTCAACCTCTCCATCCTCTTTTTCATCTTTTACATAGAACAGAAAAGGCGGGACATTCATCAGGTCGTAAATTTCTGTTCTTCTTTCCCTCAAATAGGAAGTGCCAAACCCGTATATTCCTTTTGATGTTCCACCTATTTCAGGAAGGTCATACTCTCTGTAT
>JBBIVP010000021.1:3129-17377 GCA_037439705.1 bacterium | reverse complement strand
ACCACAAGTTTTTTTCCACTTGTTCTATCTTTTATAACCGCCATTGATGTTGCCTCACTTCCAGTTCCTGCAGTGGTTGGAACAGCGATATGAAAAATTTTTGAACTTCCCACTCCTCCAAAACCCATCAGTTCTTTGATGGATTTTCCGGTTGAAAGTACAGCACATATTCCTTTTGCGGTATCAATACTGCTTCCACCTCCTATGCTTATCACCGTATCAATTTTTTTCTCTTCAGCAATTTTTGCACCTTTATCCACAATTTCAAAGGAAGAATCGGGCTGAACTTCGCTAAATACATCTACCAAGTAATTTCCGAGGATTTCTTCCGCATGTGTTATGAAATTTGTGTTTTTGTAGAGAAATTCATCGGTGACAATCAAAGCCCTTTTTTTTCCTTTCCCATCCATTTCAATCTTCAATTCCTTCATGCTTCCCTGTCCATAAATTATCTTTGTTTTGATTTGAAAGGGAAATTTTAATGTTGGTTTATACATCCTTTCCTCCTTGACATTTTTTCTTCCATTTATTACTATAGTATCAAATGTCCTATATTATAATAAAGAAGTTTAATTTCAAGGAAAAATTCAGTTTTGAGAAGAACCCCCGTTTGAGGCTCTATTATTGTTTGCTTGTTGTGATTTATATATGGTTAAGAATAAACTTTCTTCTGAAAGTGATAAGACCTTTTCTGGGAAGAGAAAGGTTTAAAGAATTTGCTTTAAACCATCACACAAAAAATGCGATTCTCCTTTACAGAACCATACTGAAACTCAGGGGGCTTTTCATAAAGGTAGGGCAGTTTTTGAGCATGAGGGTTGACCTCCTTCCCCGTCCCTATACAAAAGAGCTTTCAAAGTTGCAGGATCAGGTTCCTCCTCATGATTTTAAAGAAATAGAAAGAAGGTTGAGAGAGGAACTTGGAGATATAGAAAACATATTTTCTGACTTTGAAAAAGAACCAATTGCTTCAGCCTCACTTGGACAGGTTCACAGAGCAAAACTTAAAAATGGTCTTGTGGTAGCAGTAAAGGTTCAATATCCAGGAATAGAGAAAATTGTTGAGACCGACCTCAAGGTGCTCAGAATTATCTTAAAATTTTTCGGAATCTTCAGAAGGAACCTTCAGTGGAAGATTCTCCTTGAAGAGTTTAAGGAATTCGTTTTTCTTGAGCTTGACTACATAAACGAGGGAAAGAATGCAGAAAGGATTAAGGAGGATTTTAAGGATATAGAGTGGGTTGTTGTCCCGCGAGTTATATGGAAGTTCACGACAAAGAGGGTTTTAACCCTTGAATACATAAATGGAATAAAGGTTACTGATTATGCTTCCTATGAAGAACTCGGAATAAAAAAGGAAGAGGTTATGAAAAAGGTTCTTGACCTTTACTTCAGGATGATATTCTCAAAAGGATTCTTTCAGGCTGACCCGCATCCCGGAAACATATTTGTCCTGAGGGATGGAAGAATTGCCCTTCTTGATTTTGGTCTTTCAAGGGAAGTCAAAAGGGAAGCCATAAATGGATTTGGAAGAATGGCAAGGGCGGTCGCAGAAAGGAATCCGGAAGAACTTGCTCTCGCCTTTAAGGAGATAGGTTTTTCAGCGGTAAACGGAGGCACAGAGGGATTCAAAAAGTTTGCTGATATAGTGGTGAAATATGCTCCTCAGGTAGTATACAGAAATCCAAGAAACTTGAACATTCAGGAGATTTCTTCCGAAATCCTTGAACTTGTTAGAAAATACCCCCTTGTGAAAATTCCATCCGATTTTCTACTTATGGGAAGGGTTATGGGTTTGCTTCTCGGACTTGGAAAATTTTTGAAGGCAAAGATAAATGTGAATGAGATAATAATTAAGGCACTGGGAGGTTGAAATGGAACCACTTGAAGGAATAAGGGTTATTGATGTTTCACAATACCTTTCAGGACCGAGGTGCACGCAGATACTTGCAGACCTCGGTGCCGAGGTGATAAAAGTAGAACCACCACAGGGAGAGGCTCTGAGAATACTTATGGCTTTTAATCCAAAGACCGAAAGGGGCTATTCTGTTATAAACAGGAACAAAAAGGGCATTACACTTAATTTCTTCACGGAAAAGGGAGCAGAAATTCTGAAAAAACTCGTTGAAAAGGCGGATGTGTTTGTGGAAAACTATACTCCAGGGGTTCTTGACAGATATGGAATAGGATATAAAGAACTTTCCAGAATAAATCCCTTGCTCATTTATGGCTCCATTTCTGGTTTTGGTTACACGGGTCCATATTCCTTCAGACAGGCTTTTGACATAATAGGACAGGCTACGGGTGGAATTATGGATGCTATGAGAAGACCCGACAAGACTCCAACCGTATTTTTTGCAGACCTTGTGAGTGGTGCTTACTTGGCAATAGGAATCCTTACAGCACTTATAGCGAGGTCAAAAACTGGAAAAGGGCAGATGGTTGATATATCAATGCAGGATGTGATGTACTTTCACAATTACAGAACCCAGATAAGGAGGGCATTTGGAGCAGAACTTACAGAGGAGGTGATGGGACAGTTCGGAATAACTCCGGAAAGCCTTATGGATGAGAACAGGCGGGTTGCGTTCTGGAATGTTTATAAAGCAAAGGACGGATATGTGGTTATTGTTGCCCTTATGGATAAGCAATGGAGAAAACTTATGGAAGTGATTGGAAAGCCTGAACTTGGAGAAAAATACGCCTTTCTTCCCGAAAGGGTTAAAAACTCGGAATTTTTAATAAATGAAATTCAGCAATGGGTAGGAGAGAGAACGGTCAAAGAAGTTACTGCAGAACTTGATAAAGCAAGGGTTCCCTGTGGAGAGGTTAATACAGCACAGACCCTTCTTGATGACCCTCAACTGAAAGCAAGGGGAATGCTCAATGAGGTTGAACACAAAAGGTTTGGAAAAATAGGTGTGCCAGGCGTTCCTGTCGTTCTTACAGAAACGCCCGGAAAGGTTAAAACCCCCGCCCCTGAGCTTGGAGAACACAACGAATAGGTTTATTTAAAACTTCTCGGACTTTCTCCCTCGGAACTTGAATTCCTGAAAAAAGAGGGGATTGTGTGAGGAGTTGTGAAAAAAGTTTGTGATAATTTACAGGTTTAACTTGTGCAAATTTTTCGTTAAAATAATCCCTTTACAGATTGTCTGAAAATGCCTTCAAAAGTTCGTCTATTTTACAGCCATCTGTTATATCTTTTCCATAATGAGAATAAACTATTATTCCATCCATGTTAATTCCAAAGCAGGCTGGCAGAAGGTAATGTGCTCCCTCTAACCCTTTTGATATCCCTTTGTAGTCTTTTATATCCTTCCATATAAACTTTAAGAATTTCTTAAGTACATTCCATGAAACTATACTTTTTATACCTCCATCTATATTGAGGTGATAAAGTTTGTATAGGTTAAGTTCTACATCTGGAATGAAGGTAAAATTGAGTTCTGGTTTCTTTTCAATGTAGTTTTTTAGAACTTTTCTTTCACTGTTCACAACAAATACAGGATAAATGTTTCTTCTTTTGAATTCCCCTTCCTTCTTTTTTACCTCTATTATTTCAACCTGACAGAAGGCACAACCTATATATCTCAAGAAAAAAATTGCGAGATTGTGGTTTTTTAGCGCCGCCTCAATGGAGAAGGAATTTCCATGCACATCAGTGGCACTGAATTTGGGTGCTTTATCTCCGCGTGCAAGTTTCATTAAACCAATCGCTCCTGCTATGAAAATTGTTATCCATTCCGTCATAAAATTATAACAAGAAATTTTCACCATTCCACAGGTCAGGGCGGAGGTTCAAACCAGGATTTTTATTTCCTGAACATTTCCTTTGCCAACTTTCTCTGAACCTTACCAACAGGAGAAATCGGCAATTCACTCACAAATTTTACTTTCCTGGGTTTTTTGTATGAGGCTATTTTCCCATCACACCACTTTATAATTTCTTCTTCATCACAGGTCTCACCTTCTTTAAGGACAACAAGTGCAGAAACAATCTCTCCCCATGTTTCATCAGGAATTCCAATTACACATACCTGAGCCACTTTAGGATGTGTGGCAATTACTTCTTCTACCTCTCCAGGATAGACCTTTTCTCCTCCTGTATTTATGCACTCACTCTTTCTTTCAACAATATAAATCTCCCCGTTCTTTCCCATGTATCCGAGGTCACCGGATTTGAACCATCCATTTTCAAGGATGACCTCTTTTGTTTTCTTCTCATCTTTCAAATATCCCTTCATCAAACTCTCCGAGCGATACCATATTTCTCCTACTTCTCCTGGAGGAAGTTTTCTTCCATCTTCTCCAACTATCTTTACTTCCACTCCGGGAAGTGGCTTTCCCACACATCTTTCTTTCAGAGTTTCTTCATCCGCATCAACCCTGACTGTTGTTACAGGAGCCATTTCTGTTTGTCCGAATGCATCAAGAAGAAGGGCATTTGGAAAACTGGAGAGGATTTCCTTTTTTACATCTGCATGAAGAACAGCTGCTCCACTCAACGCTATTTTTACTGAGGATGTGTCATAGAATCTGACAGAAAGGCTTTCAATAACCCTTTTCCACATAGTTGGAACCATGAAAACTTCATTGACTTTATAAAGCTCTATGAGTTGGAGGATTTCTAATGGGTCAAAACTTTTCTGGGAGGGAAAAATTATGCTGCCGAAGGGGTAATTCCAGTGATTGAGCCATACTGCGAAGCTCGCAAGGTGAAACATAGGAGGAACTATAAGGAGGTAATTGGGAGGTGGTATGTATGAAGCAAGGTTTGCTTTTGCCATGGCAAGTCTCAACGAGAATTTTGTTTTTGTTTCTATTTCCTTACTGAGTTGTTTTTTAAGAAGAATTGGAAAGAGCTTGATTTTCCCTTTGAGTGATGAGCTGTAAATCTCAAGTCCGAAAAACTCCCTCAATGTTTCCTTAATTTTTATTCTCATCTCAATATCAGGATTCGGATGGGCAGAAGAAAAAATTTTTATTTCCCCATTTTCCTTTACAGCGGTGACAGGTGGAAACTTTACCCCTTTTTCTTTATCAACCTGAATTACGATCACTTTATTTTCAAGGGATTTTGAGGAGAATATCTTGTTTACAGCGGTGAACAGGTCTCTTCCAACTCCCTGAATTTTCCTCTCCAGACTTGAAAATTTTTTGTCCTTTTCTTCCCATTTTGGAAGGAGGTGAATTAGATATCCTGCAATGGAATCCTGATTTGCATGTATATTTCCATAGGTTAGAATTACACCTTTTGGCATTCCGGTGGTCCCACCTGTATATATTATCACCAACGGGTCATCGTATGTGACCTCTGTTTTGATTTCATTATTCTCCGAATTCTTTATGAGGGATTCATAATCTTCAGCCCATGATAATTTGTTTCCTCTGCATACATAATTTTTTACAGAAGGAATGTTCTTTCTGGCACTCTCAACTATTTCTGCTAAATCGCCATCAAACAGAAAAAATTTTGCCTCACAGTTGTTAAGAACATATTCCAGTTCTGAACTTACATATCTGTAATTTACAGTAACTGGAATTGCCCCAAGTGCCTGAACTGCAAGGCATGTTTCAATAAATTCGGGACGATTGTAGAACATAAGGGCACATATTTCACCCTTTTTTAATCCCATTTCTTTAAAAGCGTTTCCGAGCTTGTTTACCCTTTTTCCGAGAGTCTTCCAGGTTATCTTTTTTTCACCATATGTTACCGCAGGAAAATCTTCCGGAAGATATTTAGCTTTCATCATTGTTATTTCATAAAATGGCGGCCTCATCCTCACTCCTTTATCAAAATTTAATTGCACATAAATTTTGTTTCAAGATTTTTTGCAAAAATTCTCCTGCGGTGCAAGGGATGACTTATTGAACGAAAGCTCATTTTCTGTAAAATGTAAGAAATGGGAGAGATTAAAGAATTTGGAATACACATTATAAGATGTCCTACTCCATGGGCTATTGGACCTACCAACCTTTATCTCGTTGAAAGAGGAGAATTTTTTTTGATAGATGTGGGAGTAAAAACTGAGGAGTCAATCTTTCAATTCTTTGAGGGACTGAAATCATCAGGAGTAGAGTTGGAGAAGATAAAAAAAATTTTTCTCACCCATGGACATACTGACCATTATGGATTTGCAGAGTATCTATCTGAAAAAACAGGGGCCGAGATTTTCGTTCCGGAAATGGAGATACCAAAAGTGAGCAACGGATTTTTTGATTCCATGACTCGGATGATAAAAGAGAAAAGGAATTTTTTCCAATCCATAGGAATTCCAGAATCCCTTTTCCCTGTTATAGAATTCATACCAGAACATAATTCCCAGCTTTCGGAGCCAATCAAAAACTGTATTCCTTTGAAATGTGGTGATAAAATAGATGTGGGTGACGAAAAGGTCATTGCCTTTCCTCTTTCAGGACATACTGCAGGACATACTGGATATTATCTGGAGAAAAGCGGAATTCTTTTCACTGGTGACCACATTATGCCACTTCTTCAGTTCAATCCCCTTTATGATATGACCATTACCGGGAGATTTGATTTCCAGATTCTTAAAAAATATGAATCTTCACTTGATGAAATTTTAAAAACAAAGATAAATTTTATTGCGCCCGGTCATAGAAAAATTTTGATAAATGTAGAGGAGACAATTAAAAAAAAGAAGGAGTTTATAGAAACAACAAGGGAAAAAGTGCTAGATGTTCTTGATTCATCTGGAAAGCCCCTTTCAGTTTTTGATATTACAAAAAAAATAAATCCGGATTTGCAGGAGTGGCAAATTCTTTTTTCCTGGACAATTGTGCTTTGTATTCTTAAAGAATATGAGTTAAATGGTCTTGTATTTTGTGAGGAAAAAAACGGAGTAATGTATTATGGAAAAGTTTAGATGCATTTTTATGGGGACGCCGGAAATATCCGTCCCTTTTCTTGAACGATTAAAAGAACTGGAAGAGGTGGTTCTTGTAGTTACAAAAGAGGAAAAGTCAGGTAGAAGGGGAGAGGAGATTGAACCTCCTGTAAAGATTTGTGCCAGGAAATTAGGAATTGAAGTGTGGCAGCCATCTTCTCTTAAAAATGAAGAGTCCATTGAATTTCTGAAAAAATTTGAGCCCGATATAATACTGGTTGTTGCTTACGGAAAAATTCTCCCGCAACAGGTTCTTGAAATTCCAAAGATCGCACCATTAAATGTTCATTTTTCTCTTCTTCCGAAATATAGAGGGGCTGCTCCAGTTCAATGGGCTATAGTCAACGGAGAGTCTGAGACAGGGGTTACCATAATAAGGATGAATGAAAGAATGGATGCTGGTGACATTCTTCTTTCAGAAAAAGTTCCTATTTCTTCCGAAGATACAACTCCAACCCTTTTTCAAAAACTTATTCCTGTCGGGATTAAACTCATGGAAAAAGCGATGGAGGTTCTAAAAAGAAATGAGGCAAAATTTATTCCACAGAGGGAGGAAGAAGCCACTTATGCTCCAATTATCAAAAAAGAGGACGGGTTAATAGACTGGAAAAGGACTTCACGGGAGATTTACAACATGATAAGGGGGTTTCAGCCGTGGCCATCTGCGTATACTTACCTGAGAGGAAAACTTATAAAAATTTTCAAGGCATATATTAAAGAAGAGGATAGTGAGGGAGAAATACCAGGATTGATTTCCATTTCAAAAGAAGAACTAACCGTGGAGTGTGGAAAGGGGAAGCTGTTGCTCAAGAGGCTTCAGATGGAAGGAAAGAGAGAGATGGATGTTGAGGAGATGGTGAGAGGAAGGCTTATAAAACACGGCGATATTTTTGAGACAATAAGGTGAAGAAGGCATTTTTGTTTTTCGTCTTTTTATGTGCATTTGTGGGCGGTATAGTGCTTTCTTCATTTATTATTTCAAAAATTTTGTTAAGAGAAAAAATTTTTGTTCTGGTTCCAGATGTGAAAGGGAAAGAGCTTATAGAGGCATGGCAGATTTTAAGAAGGGGATCGCTGGAACTAAAAATTGAATCTTTTCAGTATTCGGAAACGGTTCCAAAGTATGTCATTATTGAGCAGAAACCAAAGGCAGGTGAAAAAATTGAGAAAAAAAGAGCGGTTTTTGTTGTTCTTTCACTCGGTCCTCAGAAGTTTTATATTCCAGATATTATAGCTCTTGATTTTGAAATGGCAAAAGTAATTATTGAAGAATCAGGTTTGAATTTGAAGAGCATTCTTAAGGTTCATTCTTCAAAACCGGAAAATGAGGTTATAGGGCAGTATCCTCCTCCAGGAAGCGAAGTTTCTTTTAGGGATTTATCGGTCCTGATAAGTATGGGAGCACATCCCAAAAATTATGTTTCCTCAGACTTCAGTGGAATGGGGATTGAAGATTTGCAAAATTTTTTTTCTTCTTATGAAATTCATCTAAAAATACAATATGTCTATCCTGAAATAGGGGTGCCTTATACAGTTTTTCAACAGTTTCCTTCACCCGGTATGAAAATTTCTGATAAAGACGGGGTTGAAGTTATCGTTCCCGGAAGTCCAGCAGAAGGTAGGGTGTTAAAAATTAAAATTCCATACGGGTTTCTAAAAAAATTTCTTGTAGTAAATATAAATTATGAAGATTGGAAGATGAGCCTGTTTAGAGATACGGTTGAAGGGGGAAGAGTGTTTTATTTTTTTGTTTCTGCTGATGAGAAGGTTGAAGTTTTTCTTGATGGGAAGAAAATTTCTAAGTCGCTTTACTCCAAATGAAAAATGGAGATAACTATTCATCGCCGCAAAATATAAGATACAAAATTTTGCATTTTTCACTTTGCATTTTGAATTTTGCAATGTTCAGGTAAAGCGCCCAGGGGGATTTGAACCCCCGACCTCGGGAGCCGGAGTCCCACGCTCTATCCATCTGAGCTATGGGCGCCTTTTTTTATCCATGCCTCTCCAACCACAAGTTTTGAATTGTCATCAACTTTTTCAAATCCGATGGAAAGATAAATTTCTTCATCTGAAATCTTCTTAACCTCACCAAAGGTTCTTAATTCATAACCAGGTCTCATAGGAGAAATAAATTTTATTATAAATTTTCCATTTTCATAAAAATTCCTTCCAAACTCTGAATGGAGCATCTTCATTATGTAAGCCATTCCTATTGCTCCGTGAGCTATAGTTCCTCCCAACCCCACACTTTTTGCAAATTCTTCGTCCACATGAATGGGGTTGAAATCTCCAGAAAATTTGGCGAATTCATTTATCTTTTCCTGGGTTATTTTGAACCTTATTTCCTTCAATTTATCGCCGGGTTTCATTTTTACTCCGGTAGCACAAAACCAAATTTTATCCTGTTTACCAAATTTCCTTTTGAATCCTCGGTTGTAATCTCAAAAACAGCATAGTTTTTATTCCTTCTTGTGTATTTCTCCTTGACTCTTCCATAAGACTTGAAACAGCGCTCTTCCATTTTTATTTCTTTAAACAATTCAACTTCCTGAAAGGCATGGATTGTCCCGGGCTGGATGGAATACTTTTCAAAAATACACCTGAAAGAGTAAAGAAAACATAAAAATGGAGGAATCTGTGTTTCTGAATCGCCAAAAATTTTTTTATACTCTTTTACTTTTTCGTCGCTTATCTCGTAATAGACAGGAGGAAACTCTTCGCCTTCCTTGAGCTCCGAAAATTTCATTGCTTTTTTCTTCTTCATTTTTTGAATTTTACTACAATTTTATTTCATAAAAAACCATTTTATTGATAAATCTGATAAAATCAAAGTTTCTCATTTTTCTTGACAAAATTAATCTGATTTAGAAAATTAAAAACAACGATTGAGGACTCAGGTAGAGGAGAATTTATAGTGAATGATAGAGCAAAAAAGGTAAGAGATTTTGAATTTTTAGAAGCGAAGGGAAAAGGAATGTTTCAAAATTCACCCCGGTGGGAGGAAGGATTGGTGAAGGAGGCAGAATTTGGTTACCCCGCTTAAAATCTGGAAAAAGATACCAGAGCAGTACAGAAGGCTCGGAATCTTAATAATAGGTGGATTTTTAACCGTGATTTTTTTGAGAGAGCAATTTATTCCATCAGACTTCGGAGAGCTCGGGCATTACAGAACCAGCGCACTTGTTAACGAAAAAAATAAGCCTCTTGTTTATGCTGGCAGGGAGAAGTGTGAGGAATGTCATGAAGAAGAGGTATCAAAAATAGAAAACTCTTATCATAAACTGCTTTCATGTGAAACCTGTCATGGTCCGGGATTGAAACATGCAGAAGGAGAAGGAGAGATAATTATACCCCGAAAGAGAGAGGAGTGTTTGAAATGTCATGAATATATTGTATCTCGTCCCACTGGATTCCCGCAGGTTGACCCTTATCTGCACAATCCCCCTAAACAGTGCACGGAGTGTCACAATCCGCACGATCCAACTCCACCGCATCCTCCTACAGATTGTCAGGTGTGTCACAGGACTATTTCAAGTATGAAATCTATTTCACCCCATGCTTCCCTTGAATGCACGGTATGTCATAAAACGCCTTCACATCATAAATTTGACCCGAGGTCTCAGCGTCCGACAAAACCTACAAACACTGATGTGTGTGAAAGGTGTCACTCGGAGACTGCAAAAACTCCAGATTATATTCCAAAAATAGAGGTTGATTCTCATTCTGAAGGATACCTATGCTGGGAATGTCATTATCCACATTCTCCTGAAGGAGGCTAAAGGATGAATCGCAGGAACTTTATAAGGGATACATTTGGTTTGGCAGTTCTTTTCCTCAGTGGAAAGGAGGTATTAGCGTTACCCAGGATGAGTAAAGAAAACGACCGCTCTCCCCGGTATGGGATGGGAATATACATAAAGAGATGTGTCGGATGTGGAAAATGTGTTGAGGCATGTAAGCTGGAAAATAATGTGCCAAAATATCCTTTCTTTTACAGAACATGGGTTGAGAGGTATACCATTTATAAAGATGGTGAAGTAGAAGTGGAAACCTTAGATAGAAGTACGAAAAGTCCTTATTCTGTTGAAAAGAGAGAAAAACAGATTCTAAGAAGTTTTTTTGTTCCGAAACTTTGCAATCAATGTGATAATCCGCCCTGTGTTCAGGTTTGTCCTGTAGGTGCAACATTTAAGAGTCCTGAGGGTGTAATTCTTGTAGATCCTGATTACTGTATTGGCTGCAGATACTGTATTCAGGCATGTCCCTATGGAGCAAGATACCTTCATCCTGAAAAAAGGGTGGCGGACAAGTGCACATTCTGCTACCACAGAATAACGAAAGGTTTGAAACCTGCTTGTGTTGAAGTGTGTCCAACACATGCGAGGGTCTTTGGAGATTTAACTAAAAGAAGCAGTCCCCTTGTGAGGTTTATGAGGATGAACGAAATACATGTGTTAAAACCTGGTATGAATACAGAACCGAAGGTTTTTTATGCCAATCTTGATGGAGAGGTAAGGTGATGGAGCATCTTGTAGAACAACTTTCTTCAGCACTTCAGCACATTACAGGATTTATATATCCTAACGAAATTGAACTTCACTGGAGTATATTGATAGTTGTTTATCCCTACATTACAGGACTTGTTGCAGGAGCATTTATACTTGCCTCTCTTGTCAAGGTCTTCAATGTTAAGGATGTGGCTCCAACCTACAGACTTTCATTGCTTACTGCTTTAGCATTTTTACTTGTTGCTCCTCTTCCGCTTCTTGCCCATCTCGGTCATCCAGCACGCTCAATAGAAATTTTCCTCACACCCCACCTTCGTACTCCTATGTAGATGTACGGGATAGTTTATCTGTGGTATCTTATGGTTGTTTTACTTCTTGAGATGTGGTTTGATTACAGGAAGGACCTTATAATGTGGGCTCAGAATGAGAGTGGATTGAGAAAATTCATTCATAGGGCGATTACTCTTTTTACCACAGATGTTTCGCCATCTGCAGTAAATCTGGATAAAAAAACAGTGAAGGTGATAACCATAATTGGTATTCCTTCTGCTTTTTTACTGCACGGATATGTAGGTTTTATATTCGGGTCAGTTAAAGCCAATCCGTGGTGGAGCAGTGTTTTAATGCCGGTAGTTTTTCTATTTTCCGCTATTGTTTCGGGAATAGCACTTGTTCTTTTCCTTTACATTTTAATTACTCTTCTTCGCAGGAAAGAAGTTGATATGAAGTGTGTGGACAGGCTTGCTGATTTCATATTGTATTCAATAATAGTTGATTTCTCTCTTGAAATGCTTGACTTTATACACAGGCTTTATCAGGCAGAGGAATCAATACATATCCTTTCAAAGCTTGTTACCTCAAGACTGTTTATAAGCCTTGTTGTGATTCAGATACTTATAGGGACAATTTTTCCTTTAACAGTTCTTATTTTAATCAAGATATTCACCCCACCGGATGAGTTGAGAAGACTTCTATATTTCATAGTTGCCATTTTGGTTCAGATTGGTATTTTTGCTACAAGGTGGAATGTGGTTATAGGGGGTCAACTCTTTTCAAAAAGCTTCAGGGGTTTGACTGTTTACAAAATGGAACTTTTGGGAGTTGAAGGATTATTGGTCGCCTTACTATTTCTTGTCCTTCCTTTCCTTATTCTTTATATCCTTACAAAAATTCTCCCACCCTGGATGGAGTTGAGAAGTATTGAAAACGGAGGATAAAAGTGATGCTCAGATGGTTATTTGCCATTATCTTTCTGGTTTTACCGACAGCATGCGAAAAGGAGCACAGGGCAATAGAGGGAGTAGACCCATTTCATGCAGAGAATCCTCCTCTTCCTCCTCAGGAACGCGGGCTTATACCGATTCAGAAAGAAGAAAAGGAAAAGAAAGAACAATTTCCAGTTCCTCCGCCACCTCTTTCTGAAGGCATATACCCATGTTCTTCCTGTCATGCCGAGATTGAACCAAATCCAAAAAGGCGCAAGCTTGAATTTCATGAAGACATTGTTTTCGAGCATGATGAAGAGCACAGGTGGTGTCTTGATTGCCACGATATTAAAAATAGAGATAAACTAAGGCTTGCGAACGGAGAGTTAATTGGTTTTGAGGAATCTTACAGATTATGTGGACAATGTCATGGTCCACAATATAGAGATTGGAAAGTTGGAGTTCATGGAAAACGCACAGGAATGTGGAAGGGTGAGAAGGAATATCTTTTGTGCGCCCACTGTCACAATCCACATTCTCCACGTTTTAAACCTTTGAAACCAAAACCGCCACCAGCAAGACCGGAGGATATCAGATGATTAACCGTCGAGAATTCGTAAAAACTCTTACTTCGTTTTTTGCATTAAGTGCGCTTGGTTGTGGTAAACTACTTGTTCCTCGAAAGAGACTTCGGGAAATGAATCGTGAGGAGTTGAAAGAAACTCTGGCTCGTCTTGAAAGAGAATACAGGAAAAAGTATGGGAAGGAAATAAAAGTTTACAGCACACCACCGCAGGAAGGAACGCTTTTTGGTTACGCTCTTGACCTCAATAGATGTATTGGATGTCGTAGATGTGTTTATGCATGTGTTCGTGAAAATAATCAATCGCGAGGTGGAAGCGAAAAACACAATATGCCAGTCCACTGGATAAAGGTCTTTGAAATGGATAAAAGAAAAGGAGTAGATTTTGTAGAAGCAAACCTTTATTATAACCCCGAAGAAGTTCCGCAGGAAGGTCATTTTTACATGCCAGTTCAGTGTCATCAGTGCGAAAACCCACCATGTGTTAAGGTTTGTCCTGTTGGTGCGACATGGAAAGAAAGAGATGGAATTGTGGTTATAGATTACAACTGGTGTATAGGCTGTCGGTATTGTATGGTTGCATGCCCTTATGGAGCAAGGCATTTTAACTGGACCGAGCCATATCTCCCACCGGATGAAATCAATACAAATACACATCTTTTGGGCAATCGCCCGCGTTATAAAGGGGTGGTTGAGAAGTGCACATTCTGTATACATAGAGTTAGATTGGGGCGTTATCCTGCCTGTGTAGAAGTCTGCCCTGTTGGCGCAAGGAAATTTGGAAATCTTCTTGACCCAAAAAGCGAGATCCGGTACATAATTGAAAATAAGCGCATATTCGTCCTCAAAGAAGAATTAAATACTTTACCAAAATTTTTCTACTACTATGGATAAGAAAGGAAAGTTTATTTACGAATTTCTTGACTTCTGGAAATACAGCTTCAAATTAATAATTCGAGGTTCTTCTTTATACTATCTCTGGGTTGGATTTCTCTTATTTTTAATAGCCTGTGGAGTATACTTTTATATCAATCAGCT
>JBBIVP010000021.1:0-3119 GCA_037439705.1 bacterium | reverse complement strand
GGTCTTATCGTTACAGCGATGCGCTCTCAGGTTATGTGGGGTTTGTATATTGGAAATTTCACATTTCTTGTAGGAGTTGCTGCATCTGCGGTTGTGCTCGTTATTCCTGCATACATTTACAAGTGGGAACCCGTAAAGGAAATTGTTCTTATAGGTGAACTGCTTGCTATATCGGCAATTGTGATGTGCTTGCTTTTTGTTTCTGTTGATATAGGGCGTCCTGACCGTTTTTGGCACCTTATTCCCCTCATCGGAAATTTGAATTTACATTCCATTCTGGCATGGGATGTACTGGTGTTGACTTTTTATCTTTTACTCAATTTGAGCATTGCTACTTACATCATCTATCAATCATACTATGGAAAAGAACCAAGCGGAAAATTTGTTAATCCTCTCGTGATTTTTTCCATTCCACTTGCTGCGAGCATTCATACAGTCACAGCTTTTATTTACAACGGGATTCCCGCGCGTCCATTCTGGAATGCCTCAATTCTGGCTCCAAGGTTTTTGGCGTCTGCATTCTGCTCGGGTCCAGCAATACTTCTTATCTTACTGCAGATACTTCAAAAGACATCAAAGCTTAACATAAAGAATGAAGCAATATGGAAGATAGCAGAGCTTATGGCATACGCTATGGCGATGAATCTATTCTTCATTATATGCGAAATATACAAAGAATTTTATTCGGATACCTATCATCTATTGCATATAAGATATCTTTATTTCGGAATCGGGGAGCACAAAAAACTCGTGGGATACAGCTGGTTAAGTGTTTTAATGAGCGTATCTGCCTTCCTACTTTTCATTATCCCTCAAACAAGAAAAAATCCCACAACTATGAATATAGGATGTTTTTTGATATGGTTTGGAATTTATATTGAAAAAGGTATGGGATTGGTTTTGCCCGGACTAACCCCTGACACATTAGGAGAAATTTATGAGTACTTCCCGACTATAACTGAATTTGGTATTACTGCCGGAATTTTTTCCATCGGTTTTTTGCTCTTTACGATGATGGTAAAAGTTGCAGTTCCAATCGTTATGGGCAAACTACAATCTCACGGGTCTTCAGGTGGATGAAGATTTTATGAAGTGAAAAAACATGGATGACATGAACAAAAAGTTTACTATTGAGAAGTAGATGGTCAATAAAGAAAGAAGAAGGTTTTTGAACTGGCTCTTGGGTATTTTCGGGGGAATCAGTGCATTAATTATAAGTGTTCCCCTTTTTAGATTTCTTTTTCCTCCAAAAGAAGTTATTGAGAAAAGAAGAAGAAAGATGCCTGTAGCTAATGTGAAAGAGATATCAGAGGGGGAATCAAAAATCGTATTTTTTAATGGTAATCCAGTTATGCTCATAAACTACGGGGGAAGGATTTCAGCAGTTTCATCAATATGTACACACATGGGATGTTTTTTAACATGGGATAGCAGAGCGGGTCAAATAAGGTGTCCCTGTCACCTCGCTGCTTTTGATGTAGATGGGAATGTGATAATGGGACCCCCACCTAAACCTTTAAAAACTTATGATCTGGAAATATCTGATGGGAAAATTTTTTTGATACATGATTGAGTATTTCCCAGATTTATTGAAAAAAACAGGTGAGAGGTTAAAATCATTACTTGATAGGAGGGTTGGATTAAGCTATGACAATTATACAGGAATTGCTCTCCTTGTAATATTTATTATCCAATTTATCACAGGTCTCGGGATGTCACTCTACTATCAGCCTTCTCCTGATGGTGCTTTATATACTATAAAGTTTATGATGAATGAAGTTCCTTTCGGCTGGCTTGTAAGAAGCATTCACTACTGGGGAGGTCAATTGTTCATTATGTTTATCATCGTTCAATTTGTTCTTAAGTTTTTAAGAAAAAAGTTTAAGAATTCGTTCAGGAATATATGGATTTCGGGGCTTATTGGTTTTGGATTTATATGGATGTGGCAGTGGACAGGAGAATTTTTGACCTGGGGGCAAGAAGTTTTCTGGAGTGTAAACAGCCTTACAGAAGAGATTGACAGGTTTCCTGTAATTGGTGATTACCTGAAACTTTTTATAAGAGGAGGGCAGAGTGTGGCTTCTCCGACGCTTGTGAGATTTTATGTGTTTCACACAATATTTTTCCTTATTTTCTTTTTTATGTTAATGTCCTACCACATATATGCTGTTGTGAAGCTGAAGGGAGAAATTTCGGAAAAAGGAACGAAATTGAAGGTTTTCCTCTATGATTCTTTTACGATTATGTTTCTTATATTCTCTATTCTTATGACTTTGGCAGTATTTATGCCCAGAGAAGTTCCTCGAGAGCTGGATTTAGCTCATCCTCCTTTAGTTACCTGGATTCCATGGTATATCTATCCATTCTATAAGGTGTATACTTTTTTTCCTCCAAACCTGTGGATTTTTCCCAGAATATTGCTATTTTCAATTTTTCTTATTCTTTCAGGTCTTGTTTACATAGTTTTGCCTTTCATTCCAGAAGAAAAAAGGAAATTCTATATAATAGTCAGAACTATGGGCATCATCTTTATTTTCGGATATATTGTCCTTGCTATAATAGGAGTGGTTAAATGATAGAAATGATACTCATATTATTATTTGCCTCTCCTGTTAATTCCTGCAGAGTCTGTCATGGCGGGGAGGCATATAAGTATTCTAAAAGTGTTCACTATTCTTTATTTGAATGCATGGAATGTCATGGAGGTAATCCATCGGTTCTCACAACGGAGGCGATGAGTTTAAAATATGGTTTTCGGAAGTTTAAAAGCAAAAAGGAGATAGTAAGGCTATGTGCGAATTGTCATTCAGACCCAAAAAAGATGCTGATTTACGGTGAATTTGTTGATGAGTTCAAGATTTATCTGGTCAGTGAACACGGGATTCTGCTTTTTCAAAAGAACGACGAAAAGGTGGCTGGATGTACAGATTGTCACGGTGTCCATGAAATAAGGAAGAAGGATGACCCTGAGTCAATGGTCTATCCCCTTAATGTTCCTAAAGTATGTGCAAGATGTCATTCGGATGAAAATTATATGAAGGACTACAAAATTCATACCGACCAGTTTGAAAAATACAGCGAAGGTTCGCATGGCATTTTGAGACTGATAAAAAAAGATT
>JBBIVP010000020.1:0-17496 GCA_037439705.1 bacterium | reverse complement strand
CATACCTGAATATGAGATAATTCCAAATGGTGTAAATACAGAGTTTTTCAGGAAAATGGAGGTAAAAAAAGAGGGAAAGGTGATTCTTTTCATTGGAAGGTTTGACCCGAGGAACAACCTTCACCTCCTCATCTCTGCTTTTAGATTTGTAAAAAAAGAAGTTCCATCAGCAAAACTTTACATAATCGGATATGGATATGGAGAATCCTATTATGAGGGACTTGTTCCTAAGGAGATAAAAAGGGATGTGGTCTTTCTTGGCGGAATGAAGGACGAGAGACCATATTATTACAACTTAGCGGATGTGGTCTGTTATCCTGTTGATAAGGCATCCTTTGGAATTACACTTCTTGAAGCGATGGTATGCGGAACCCCAATGGTTCTATCGGACATAATTGGATTCAGGCAGATCCTTTCAGATGGAGGGGAAGCTCTTTTGATAAAGCCTGATGTGAACGAGATAAAATCTGCATTAGTAAAAATTTTGAAGGACGACTCCTTAAGAAAAGAGATGTCCGAAAAATGTCTAAAAAAAGCAGAGGAATACTCCTGGGAGAAAATAACAAAGAAAATTCTAAACTATTACGAAAAAATCCTTTCAAGGAAGAAAGTTGCCGTTAAGGGTTAGGATAAGGGCAGTTTTTATATTTACTATTTCTGTCTTAATCCTTCTCACTTTCTTTTACTTTTCTCTGTTTCATTGGGTTTTCGTGCCAGTTTTAATTCTATATGCTATTTTCGTTTTTGCTCTTTTGTATCTTTTCCTTCCACAGGTCAGGATGCCGGGAGAGATAAAAACTGGAAAGAAAGGAAAGATTTATTTAACATTTGATGATGGTCCATCAGGAGAGTGGACGCCAAAAATTCTCGAGCTGTTAAAGGAAAAAGAAGTTAAAGCAACCTTTTTCTTAGTGGGTAAGAAGGTAAAAAGACATCCGGAGGTAGTAAAAAGAATTGCGGAAGAAGGACATATGATTGGAAATCATACATATACCCATAGTAAACTTCCATTTCTTTCATACAAAAAGGTTCTGGATGAAATTGAAAGGGGCGAAGACGAGATTTTCAGAATAACCAGTAAAAAGCCATTTCTTTTGAGAACCCCTCACGGATTTAGAAGTTTTTTTCTTCCTTTTATAATAAGAAAAAAGGGATTAAGAATTGTTACATGGACGAAGGGCGTATGGGATACAGATGCTCCAGGAGAGGAGGAGATAATAAAGAGGGTTTTCAAAAAGGTAAAGGATGGAGAGATACTTCTTCTTCACGATGGAAACGAGAAATCTGCTCCACAGGTTTTTTCCGCACTTCCAGCAATAATTGATGAATACAGGAAGAGGGGATTTGAATTTGGGACTCTTGAAGAGATATAAAAGCTGGATTTTAAGAATTGGTGTTTTAGCGGTTACAGGACTCACTTTATATATATCCTTAAAAGGAACCGACTTAAAAGAAACGGGTAGAGCCTTGAAAAATTTTATGCCCCTTTATTTTGTTCTTTCTCTTTTTCTGAACATTCTTGTCATCTGCGCAAAGGCTTTAAGGCTTACGGTTCTATTAAGGAAAATTGACAGAGGTATAAGATATAAAGACATCGTTTTCGTCCTTTTCTTCTCGTATTTCTACAACATAATTTTCCCAATGAGAGGTGGAGATATATTGGGTGGCGTGCTTCTTTCAAGGATGAAAAATTTCTCAAAGGCTAACTTTTTCGGTGCCCTTGTAGTTGATAAATTTACAGACGGAATTGTTTTTTTCCTCTGTACATTTCCCCTTATATATTCTGTTTTTCCATCAACACATATCATTAAGAGTCTGTTCATCGTTTTTCTGCTATTTATACTTGTGCTTTCTACTGCAATAATTTTAAGGAATAAAAAAGAGGGAATTTTAAAAAAATTTGGAGAGGGAATGAATACGATTTTTGAGAAAAAAAGGGCACTTTTTGCTGTTCTCATAACCATTCTCTCATGGCTCCTTCAGATTTCTATTGTTTATCTTCTTGTTTTTAACCTTGGAGAAATCAAAAAATGGTGGACTGGAATATGGTTTCTTGTTGCAGTAAATCTCTCCATTCTGGCAGTTCAGACACCCGGTAACATAGGAACAATGGAGGCGGGTGGGACATACAGTTTGATGTTGATGGGTTATTCAAAGGAAATTGCCCTATCCTTTACTTTAGTTTATCATATCGTAAATATACTTCCTGTTATAATTACAGGAGGAATTATAAGCCTCTATATGGGAATTTGGAGATTAGCGGATAAGGAATGAAACAAAAATTGCCTTTAAGATGTTTATCTTTAAAAAGATGAGCAAAAGAATAGCACTTTTAATCTTTCTGCTCTATCCCTCATTTTCTTCAGGCTGGGTTAAGTATGGGGTTCTAATTGGAGGAAGGGGAGGATATCAGAGCATAGGTGATGTTCCTTTTTTAAAAACATTTATGGAGGATGGATATATCCTTAAGGGTATATTCATAGGCGATTTTTCGTATTCTTCCTCTTTTTTTGATTTTGTTTTTCAGATGGATACAAGGGAGATCTCAGAATCAACCCTGGAAGATTATTTTTGGGATGTCAGGGTGAAAAAAGCCTATTTTATGAATGAGCTCTATTTAGCAATAAAACCCGTTAAATACCTATTTTTTTACGCCGGGAAAAGAAAATTGAGCATCTTTGAGGGCATAGTCTTAGAGAATTACCTTTTAGGATTTAGTTTTGGAATTGACCTTTATGAAGGGAAGGATATACCAATTGTTTTTTCAGGAGGAGTTTACAAGGCTGAGAAGTACGAAGAACTTCTCGGAACTGATTCTTTTGACCCGATTGTATTTTTGAATGTTGATTACCTCCTCAATTTAGCTGAGGGATCATCTATGTCATTTCTTTTTTTCAACGATAGGAGCAATTACTTTGGAACAATGATGAACAATGCCATCCAGCAGGTTCTTCTTCCGATTCTTGAATACAGAATGAAAAGGGAGGCAGATCCACTAAAAAGATGGAGAATGGAACAGATTTATGAAAGGATACTTGAGGAGCCATTTAAGGATTCCTCTGGAAATCTGTACTGGTTAAATTTGAACGGTAAAAAATACATTTGGAATTTTTTGATAAAAGGGGGATTCTCACTGGAATTCGGGGATTCTGATGTAGATTATGTTGATATATTTACAGGTGAGAAAAGAACAGCCCATCTTGATTTTTTGGGTTATGCAGGTTTTTTGAAGGTTTTTTATAAGGAATTCAGAAGATTTGAACCATTTGTTTCGTTTTTATTCATGAGCGGTAATGAAAGTCCTTTTGACTTTAGCGATGAATATGAGAGCTTTCTGGGGCTTTATCCATATATCACAGAAACATCCATTTTTTATTCAGGAGGTATAAATGCTCATTTTTCAACAGGTTCGCTATCTCCATCAGGCTTATTTTCTTATGGAAACATATCCATTGTTCTCGGAGCGAAAATCAGGTATCTTCTGGAAGTGGAGCTCCTTCAAGCCTTTCTCTTTTCTCCTGTTTCCCCCAAAAAATTCGGAGAGATAGAGGTTGGAAGGATTTATGGGTATGAAACAGATATAATCATGAAAAAAGAACTCTGGAGGTTCATTACCCTTATGGCTGAGGGAGACCTGTTCTTTACGGGTGATTTCTTCCCAAAAGAAGGCGTCATTTTCAGGATTCAGGGAGGTATTGAACTTTCAATATGACACAAAAGAGGGAGTAAAGTTGTTTAATATAAAGGAGGAACAGGAATTGATGATGAAGGTGAAAGATGGAGAGGAAGATGCCTTTAGAATCCTTTTTGAAAGATACAGGGGGAAACTTATGAAGTTCGTTTTCGGAATGGTTGGCAACTATTCAATTGTAGAGGACATAGTTCAGGATGTATTCATAAAACTTTTCCTTTCAAGAAAAAGGTATAAACCGTTCTCTTCATTCAGGGCGTATCTTTACAGAATCGCCCGAAATACCTGCATAAATTTTCTAAAAAGCAGAAGGTATAAGGATATGTCCCATCTTTCCATAGAGGATATTGAAGTGGTTGAGCCATCTTATTCTGTGGAATCAGAGGATGAAGACAGGGAAAGGATAGAAACCTTAAAGAGCGAAATTGAAAGCCTTCCAGAAAAACAGAGAACCGCCATCAAGCTTGCACTCCTTGAGGGTATGTCCTATGAGGAGATTGCCTATGTTCTCGGATGCTCTTATAATTCGGCAAAACTCCTTGTATTCAGGGCAAAGGAAAAATTGATGAAGAGGTTAAAAAATGAAAAAGGAATGTGAGAAAATAAGAGAATCAATTCTTAAGTTTCTCTCAGAACCTATTCCAGAAGAAATAAGAGTTCATCTTGAAAGTTGTGAGGAATGCAGAAGGGAATGGATGGAATGGATGGAATTAAAGAGAATTTTCTTAAAGGCATTTTCGGTAAGAGAAACCTCTCTGAATCCCGAATCCATTCTTCTCAGAGCAAAACTGGAAGAATCCAGAAGAAAAAAAATTAGAAGGATATGGAAGGTTGCGGGCGGTTTTGTTGCTGTTGCAGCATTGTTTATGTTCCTTTTCCTTAAAAAAGATTCTGAAGAACTCTCTTTTGAGGACGAAATAACTATCTCTCAGGACATTGAGTTTTACGAAAACCTTGAGGTTTTTGAAAACCTTCATGTTCTTGAGGACTGGGGTCAGGAGAATGAAGGCGGATAAAATTTTTGCAATTCTGTTATTTATTTCCTCATTACTTCCTGCCCATGCGGAGGATAAAAAGAAAGAGGAAATACAAATCAGCGATGAAGAACTTCTTGAAATTTTAAATTACCTTGATTTGTTGGAAAATCTTGACCTCCTTGAGGAAATGGAGTTTTTAGAGAATTTTGAAATTTTATACTTTCAGGAGGTTTCAGAATGAAGATAGCAATTTTTGTTTTATTCCTTTCGTCCCTTGCAGGTTCCTCTGAGGTTCTAAAGGTGAAAGGAGAGGTATTCAGGGTGAAGGATGGAAAGAGGGAGATGCTTTCTGAGGGAGCACAGGTTGAAACGAATGAAATGGTTTGCACAGGAGAAAATTCTTATGCCTTTCTCCTGCTTTTTGATGGTAGTGAACTTGAGATAAAACAATCAACCTGCATAACCCTTGAAGAAACCGAAGAGAGACCATCAATTTTTTTGTTTCTCGGAAGGATAATAAACAGGGCATCAAAAATTCTTGGTGGAGTTGAGAAGTATGAGGTTCATACAATGACTGCTGTCGCAGGGGTGAGAGGTACTGCCTTCTCTGCTACCGCTTCTGAAGATGGAGGTGGAGTTTTTGAGGTTGATGAGGGAGAGATTGAGATAGAAAGTGATGAAGGGACTTCCTATTCGGTAAAGGAAGGTGAATCCGTGGAGATTTCTGAAGAGGGAGGAATTTCAAGGAGAAAGCCATTCCATTCAGAAGAGGAATGGATGGAATACCTTAAAAAGAGGAGGATTTCAGATAAGAAACTTATGGAATTTTTAAGAAAACTCCAGAACAAAAGAGAAACTATAAAAGAAAAACTGAACGAAGGTCTTGAAAACCTGAAAAGATACATAGATGATTTCGAAAAAATTTCAAAAGAGGGTGGAGACCTTGAGAAAATATCATTTTTAATTGAAATGGAGAGAAGAAGGGTGAGAAGAAATTTTGCCATTATGAATATAAATTTTAACACCTCATCAAGAATAAGGGAAAGGCTTTCAAATAGGGGAATAAAAGTCCCAGAAGAAATTCCTTTTAAAGTTCTTGAGGAGGCACGGGAAAAATTTAGAAGGATTAGAGAGGATAAAATTGAAGTTCTGAGAAAAGCAAGGGGAATTGTAAAGTTATCAATTGCAAAGAAAATCTGGAACTCTTTACCAGATGAAGTGAAGGAGAGGATCAGGAAGAATTACAGAAGGTGGAAGGAAATTCCTCCTGAAAAGAGGGCTTTAATCATTGAAAACTGGAAGAGGTTAAGGAATATGCCTCCTGAAAAAAGGAGAGAAATCATAAAAAACTATAAGAGGTTCAGGAAATTGCCCGAACCAGAAAGGAGGAGGATAATTGAGGGATACGAAAGGTGGAAAAATCTTCCACCAGAAAAGAAGAGAAAGATAATTGAGAACTATAAAAAGTTCAACAATCTTCCGCCTGAAAAAAGGAAGGAAATTCTGAAAAAATTTAAAAGGCGTGAAGGAAGGTGGTGAAATTTTTGGTGGTATCAGGATGTTATTATTTTATGAGAGCGCTCTCAAAAACAAAGTAAGGAGGTGCTGATATGAAAAAGGTATTTGTAGCAATTTGTTTCGCAGGGTTTTTGGCGATGGGATGTGGTGGAAAAGAAAAAGGAGGGGTTATAGATGAAGACATTGCTTTTGAATCAGGAGAAATGGCAATTGAAGACCTCTCTCCTGAAGACCTTCTTGAGGAATCTTTTGAACTTCCAAATTCTGCGCCACCTCTTTCACCAATGTCTGCTTCTTTTGATGATAAAGGACTTCTTCGCAAACTCAATCCAAACAAAGTTCTGAAAGGTTGTAGAGTTCCTCTTCTTAAGGTTATAGAGGCTCCAATTCATTTAGGAACATATCTCACCATTAACTCCCCATCCTGTGCGCAGGTTGAGTATGAGGGAACCTGTCCTGTTTTTAAGACCGGTGATGTATGCACGAGGACATTTTCAATGAATTGTTCTTTTGAGATTTCTTTGCCGGGCGGAATAACAGATGTTCTCAATTTTACAGGGATGCTCACACAGAGCGTAGAAATGAAAGAAATTAACGAATTTGCTGATACTGTAACTGCTGTTAATCTAAAAATTTCTTTAGAAAACGCGGGAGCATATATTCTGTATAATGGTTCCATTTCAGTAGATTTGACAAAGAAGATTGATGGGCACAAAGTTGTTCTATCAACACAAAACCTTCAGGTTGAAGACCACCTCGGAGAAAAAGGTGATGTGAGCGGAACGAGGACAGTTGAGGTAATTTATGGAAAATCCATAAAGATAACGAATTCTGGCACCATAAACTACATCTCACCTGAAGAGAAAGAAACATCACTGGAAATTCAGATGAGCAAGGAAATATCCATAGATGGGGATGTAAAAACAATAAACATATCGGATTCAATAATTACAGACGGAATTGAAAGGACAAGGGAAGGGAAAATCACAGTTGTTAGGGAGACAAACGATGGAGATGTTCTTAAAGAAGTGGTGATTGATGGCGAAGAGACAATTACAGGACCAAGAGGGACATTCTATGTGAGCATAGATGATGTGGTTCTTGATGTGGAATGTCAAAGAAATCCTCGCGGAGGGACTATCACTATCTCAAATGGAGAGAAGGAGATAAAAATAGTTTTCAAGGATTCCTGTTCCTGTGAAGCCACCCTTATTCTTCCAGACGGGACTCAAAAGAGCATAGATTCTTGCTCTATTAGAAGAAATCTCTGCAGGTAGTTTTTAGTTGGGGGGCATCCCCCCCTTTTTTATTTTTATTTATCTGTGATATTTTATTATTTATGGAAAAGAAGGCAGGATTTGTTGCTATTATCGGAAGACCGAATGTTGGGAAGTCCACTCTTCTCAATAAGATAATTGGAGAAAAAGTTTCAATAGTAACCGAAAAACCTCAAACGACGAGGAACAGGATAAGGGGAATAAAGACCATTGATAATGCCCAGATTGTTTTTGTTGATACTCCGGGAATTCACAGGGCACTGAAGGGATTGAATCTCTTTATGGTGGAGGAAGCAATGGAAGCGATTGATGAATGCGACCTTGTCCTGCACATGGTTGAGGTTTATCCAAAAATTGAAGAAGAGGGATGCGTGTGGCACGGTATAACCGAGGGGACTACCTATATAACAGAAGTTCTGAAAAAGAATGGATTTTCTCCGGAGGGAAAGAAGGTATTTCTTCTCATAAATAAAATAGACCTTATAAAGAAAAACCTTCTTCTTCCTGTTATTGAAGTTTTCAATTCGTTCAATGTTTATTCTGAAATAATTCCAGTTTCAGCCCTTAAAGGAGATGGAATAGATATTCTTTTGAAAAAGATAGTAGAGGTTCTTCCAGAATCTCCCCATTTTTATGATGAAGGAGTAACCACGGATCAGAATCTGAATTTTCGTCTCGCAGAACTCATAAGGGAAAAAATCTATGAACTTCTTGAAGAGGAAGTTCCATATTCTACAGCAGTTTTAATAGAAGAAATAAGCGAAAGAGAAAATGGTGTCCTTTATATAAAGGGAGATATATTTATAGAAAGGGATTCACAGAAGGGAATCCTGATAGGGAAAGGCGGAAGGATGCTGAAAACCATTGGCACAAAAGCCAGAGAGGAGATAGAATTTCTTTTGAAAAGGAAAGTTTATCTTGACCTTACGGTAAAAGTGAGAAAAAAATGGAGCGTCAACGAGGATGACCTGAAGAGGCTCGGATATTCAAGGAAATAGGTTTATTTTTCTATATCTTCCCCGGTTTGATATTTCTTTTCAATTTTTCTTTTTATTTCAAGGGTTTTTTTTATTTCTTTGAATTCAACATAGTAGGAATGGGAATATTCGGGATAGAGCCTGTATATATAAAAATCAATAGGAATTGAATAATTTACTTTTACTGTTAACGAATCCTCTGCCCACCAGAAAGTTAATGGTGTCTCCTTCGTTAGAAGGTGATATTTTGGAGACTCAATTGCCATCCATTCCTCTATTGTTTTTTCCACTACTTGATGTCCCTCAACAACTTTTTCTATTGAAAGTGATACCTTTTCTTCAAAGTCCTTTTTGAATTTCATGGAAAGAAATTTGCTTTTCAGCGGTGGATATATCAGAAAACCGACAATTGCAACTATTAAAACCTTTTTAAACACTTTTTTTCAAAGCAATGGTATTCAAAATAAGTTCTTTCATTTCCCTCACAGCCCTTTCAAATCCCACTATTACAGCCCTTGCCACTATGGAATGCCCTATGTTCAGTTCTTCAATCTCTTCTATTTTTAAAATAAGTGGAACATTTCTGTAATTCAGACCGTGCCCGGCACTCACTCCTAATTTCAGTTTGCTTGCAAATTTTGCAGCATTTTCAATCTCCTCCAGTTCCTTTTCAATTTCCCTTTCCTTTTTTGCTTCAGCATATCTTCCGGTGTGGATTTCAATTATATCCGTCCCGCATCTGTGACTTGCTTTTACCTGTTCGGGGTCAGGGTCTATAAAAAGGCTTACTTTTATGTCCGCATCGTGAAGGAGTTTAATGGTCTTTTTTAAGCTTTCAATGTTAAGTGCCACATTCAGTCCTCCCTCTGTTGTAAGTTCTTCTCTTCTTTCTGGAACGAGTGTGCAGAGGTCGGGTTTTACTTCAAGCGCAATTCTTACCATTTCTGTAGTTGGAGCCATCTCAAGGTTCAATTTCGTCTTTACTGTTTACCTTAAGAGTTTAAGGTATCTGTCCTGAATGTGCCTTCTATCTTCTCTGAGATGGCATATTATGCTGTCAGCACCTGCAAGTTCAGCAAGATAAGCTGCAAGCACAGGGTCTGGCTCGTCAATTTTTCTTGCTTGCCTCACCGTAGCAACATGGTCAACATTTACTCCTAATCTAACCATTTTATTCCTCCTGAATGTCTAAATTTTTTAAAAAGAATTCTTTTATTTCCTTTCCAACCATCTCCACATTTTCTTCGTCATATCCTTCTGCAAGAACTCTAAGTTTCTGCTCTGTTCCAGAATACCTTATGTAAATCCTTCCATTTTTTATTTTTGAATCCATCTCCCTTTTAAATTTTTCATATCCTTCTATCTTTTCAAGTGGTATTTTTGTTTTCACGGGTATATCAATGGAAAATTCACATGGTTTTTCAAAAGATGAAGAAAGGATGGATAGGGGTTTGTCTTCATTTACCATTACATTTAACACCTGAAGGGATGTTAGAAGTCCGTCTCCTGTAGTTGAGTAGTTCAAAAAAACTGTGTGTCCTGATTTTTCACCTCCAATTTGAAATCCATTTTTAAGCATTGCCTCTACCACATATCTGTCTCCAATATCTGTTCTTATTACCTGACACCCTCTTTTATGGAAGAATTTTTCAATACCTATTGTGCTCGCATGGGTTACAACAACTCCTCTTTTCTCAATCTTCCCCTTTTTTAACAGGAAATCTCCACATATGGCTAATATGTCATCTCCATTTAATATCCTTCCCTTTTCATCAACTGCTATACACCTGTCTCCGTCTCCATCAAATGCAAATCCGGCATCTGCTCCATATTTTAATACCGCTTCTTTAAGGGATGTGGGGTCAGTGGCACCACATCCTTCATTTATATTTAATCCATCAGGCTCAGCATTTATTGTTATTACTTCCGCTCCGAGTTCGTCAAAGAGCATTTGTGCAATTCTATATGTAGCGCCGTTTGCACAATCAATAACTATTTTTATTCCTTTTAGCCTCGTTCCCTTTGGAAGGGTATTCTTGAGAAATTCTATGTACCTGCCTGCTGATTCTTTTAGTCTGTATGCCTTCCCTGTATTTCTTGGATTTGCCAGTATTGATGGGTCTTCTCCTCCATTTTTTATAAAATTTTCTATTTCATCCTCAACCTCATCAGAAATTTTGTATCCATCTTTTCCAAAAATTTTGATTCCGTTGTAATAAAAGGGATTGTGGGATGCCGAAACAACAATGCCCGCTTCAACCCTCATATCAGGGACGAGAAAGGCAATTCCGGGCGTTGGAAAAGGTCCTACAAGATATACATCAAGCCCTGTGGAGCACAATCCGGAAGAAATCGCATATTCAAAGATGTAACCTGATAATCTCGTGTCCTTTCCTATTATTACCCTTCCGCCCTTCAGAAGTTTCCCCAAAGCAATTCCCACCTTAAGTGCAATCCATGGTGTCATGGGATACTGGTTTGTTATTCCTCTTATTCCATCTGTTCCGAACAAAGACTTCATTCCACCCTCAATTTTAATTTTTCTTCACTTCCAGCAAGGACTTCTATTTCATCAGGAGTTTTTATTATCGGTGATATCTCGTAACTTCCCTTCTTATAATCCTTTACATCAACACTTATTTCTATCGCATCCTTCAGGTTCATATTTTTAATGTCCTTTGCCCAGCCTTTAATTTTTAAGTTTATTTTATCAGGTTTCAAAAAATATTTCATACCTTCTTTTTTGTTTTTTATAATGACAGGCAGATTCTTTATAATCTTTTCCTCCATTTTTTTGTCGCATCTCCATTTAACCTTTATTTCTTTCGGGGTTATGTGTATTAAATTTTCTGAATTTAATGATACCGGACTTTGATACACAAAATTTCCCTCTTTATTGCATTTTTTATCTATTTTTAAGACCAGGAAGTTTTCATTAGGCGTAAATGATTTTGGAGTTTCCACAATTACCTCCGGAGGAATTGTTTTCAGGTCATTCACAATGTAATCTTCATCCACAGGGATTTCTGCAATCACTGGAAGGGATTTTTCTGTGACGGAGTCAATTTTAATTTCAATCGTTTGCGGGGATACTGAGAGGATTTTTACATACGGTGGAGCCTTTATATTTCCAGGAGTTATTTCAATTATGTTTACTCCGTCCTTTACTGAGGAAAGGTCAATTTCTGCACGAATGGAAGGCTTTACAGTTTCCAGAATTCTTCTTGAGGCACTTAACTTTATTTTTACAGAAAATGCACTGGATTCAATTATTACCTTTTCAGGGGGAAGGTTTAAAAAATCTATCGGCACATCTCTGAAAAAAACCATTTTTTTCACTCCATATACATAAAGCCAGATAAGAATGGCAAGAAACAGGGAAAGGAGTTTGAGAGTTATATCCTTCATATTTTAAAATGACTGGATATTTCTTTTCTTAATTTTGTTTCGTCCAGTTCTATCATCAACATTCCACCTTTTGCAAGGGAGATCTTCCCCGTTTCCTCGGACGCAATAATTGCTATGGCATCGGTTTCTTCGGTAATTCCTATTCCCGCGCGATGCCTGGAGCCAAAGGTTTTCTCAAGATGGGGATTTTTTGTCATTGGAAGAAAGCAAGAAGCTATTGCAATCCTTTCATTCCTTATTATAACTGCTCCATCATGAATTGGGGACTGGGGAGAAAAAATGGAAAGAAGGAGTTCTTTTGAAACCTCAGCGTCCATTTTTATTCCTATATCCACAAGGTCATCTAACTTTATGTTTCCTTCAAACACAATTATCCCACCTATTTTCTTTTCGGACATAGCCATAACTGCTTTTATTACTTCCCCAATGATTTTTGAACTCTGAGGGGGTGCGGAGCTTTTTAGTCTTGCTCTTTCTCCGAGTGTGCCAAGTAATCTCCTTATGTCGGGGTGAAATACGATGACTATGATGAGGAGAAAATTTGCGACAAATCCTCCGAGAAGCCAGTTTAAAGAGGCCAAGCCAAAAAAATCTGAAAGGAGATAAATGAGGAGAAGGCACATAAATCCGAATGCTATTTCTCCTGCTTTTGTGCCTTTAAGAAAGAACAGAATTCCGTAAATTATAAAAGCAGTGAGAGCGATATCCAAAATTGATTTCAGAACATCAAAAAACATCCCTTTTTTCCACCCCTTTTAAAGCTTCAACAATTGAAAGGGCTTTTTTTATCTCCTTCACATCGTGGACTCTTACAAAGTCCACTCCCTTATAGGCTAAAAGAGAAGTTACTGCTATTGTTCCTTCAAGTCTTTCTTCAGGTTTTTCTCCGCCCCCAAAATATCCGATAAAGGATTTTCTTGAAGGACCTATAAGAATCGGTCTTCCAAAAATTTTGAGAAATTCAAGGTGTTTAATGATGTAGAGATTTTGCTCAGGGGTTTTTCCGAAGCCTATTCCCGGGTCAAGAATTGTCAGTTCTGAGAGTGAATTTAACTTTTTTAATGTTTGTAGAAAATATGCTGATATTTCTCCAAGAAGCCACTTATACTTTGTTCTTTTCTGCATTACAGATGGTTTTCCTGAGGTATGCATCAAAACTGCCGGCATTTTATACTTTTTTATTACATCCACCATTTTTCTGTCAAATTTCAGACCACTGATATCGTTTATCATATCAGCTCCATTTTCTATTGCTTTTTCAGCAACCTTTGATTTATAGGTGTCCACTGAGATTGGCACATCCGTAAGTTTTTTTATTTCTCTTATTACGGGCAAAATCCTTTTCATTTCTTCTTCTGCAGAAACAGAACTTGCTCCAGGTCTTGTTGATTCTCCACCTATATCAATTATGTCTGCTCCTCCTTCCACCATTGAAATGGCTTTTTCTATTGCTTTTTCAACATCTGGAAACCTTGAACCCGAATAAAAGGAATCGGGAGTGATGTTGATTACACCCATTATGTATGTTTTTTCTCCAAAACAAAATGTTTTTTTGCCTATTTTCAGTGGGGGAATACTTGTTTTGAAAAGGTGTTTTTCTCCGATAATTTTTGATATTTCGGTTGCTCCACCTTTTATAAGGACTTCTTCTTTTTTATTCCTTGCAATTTCTATTTTTCTGTCTTTTACCTTTTCCTTCAAATGTATAAACCCTTTTCCGTTCAATTTCAGATGAATGCATAAAACCTCAATATCAGAAAAATTGCTTTCTTGAAATCCACTTTTTCTTAAAAAATTTATAAGTTCTTTGTTGGAATCAAATTTCATCAGCACAGGAGGAAAAATTTTAAATTTATTCCCCATTTCAATAGAATTTATTTCACAAAAAGAAGGCATTGTCAATAAGGTGTAGAAACACACGGACATTGTGCCCAGGGGGAAGTGGGTTTGAGATTTGAGTTAAAAGGGAATAATTGTATAAAAAGGTTCAATTACTAAGCTATTCCATTCGCTAAAAAAATAAAAATGTTGGACCCTCACACCGATAACATTTTCAACAATTTTTTAAGACCCCCTCCACAAAATAAAAAAGAGGGGGGAAATTTCCCCCTCACTTTACCTCTATCTTTATCTCCTTCGGTTTTGCCTTTTCCTGTTTTGGAAGTTCTATTTTGAGGATCCCGTTTTTGTAAACTGCATTTATCTTGTCAGGGTCAACTGTGGAGGGAATTGAGAAACTTCTCTGGAAGCTTCCATATGCCCTTTCCAGCCTGTGATAATCTTCTTCCTTCACCTCCTTTTCCAGTTTGCGCTCCCCCTTGATTGTGAGGATTCCGTTTGAGTATTCTATCTTGATGTTATCCTTCTCCACTCCGGGAACCTCCGCTTCAATCACAACCTTGTCAGGGGTTTCGTATATGTCCACAGGAGGAATCCATCCACCGAACGGTTCAATTTCCATTCTTCCCACTCTGGGGAAGATTTCGTCAAAAAGCCTTGTCATTCTTTCCTGCATCTGCAGGAATTCCTTCATTGGGTTCCATCTTTTTATCGCCATCTTCATCACCTCCTTTATTTTTTCTACTGAAAATTTAATCAACAAAAAAAATTCGTCAAATTTCCTTTAAAAACCAATTGAAAAATCCATTGTTATTCTTGTAAGAAAAACGCTCATCTTTCGTAAAAATTTGGAGTCCCTTTCCGAAAGCAGGCATTTGAGAAATATTCCATAAACATACCGATTTTTTTTCTCATACCCTAAAATGATGAGAAATCTATCTCCGGTTAAATAAGGGATATTTTCTGTGGTATAATCCTTTCCTTCATAATTAAATCCCATCAGGAATTCGTTTGAGGAAACTCTAAACGAAGCGATGCCACCTATCTCGTGTGAAGGAATGCCTTTTAACCTGTATTCTGTTCTATCTATTCCATAAAAACCTCCTCCCCATCTTCCATAAAATGAATAGATGAAAAGTATACTGAAATTTCTGGAACGGAAACCGAAGGAGGTATTTATGAAGGGAGGTGGCTTCGGGTCGTATCCCCACTGGACAAAAGGTTCAATAAGTATTGTTGCTCCCTTATATCTCATCATCTTTGCGTCTCCCCTTAAGAATAAGGGAATGCCAAAAGAAATTGAAGGGCTTAAAAAGCCTGTTTTTAAGACGCCCCCTATTTTCCACTTAAAATTTACCTCATTCCTGCTCAATTTTATAACTTCTGCTGAATAATTGGTATATACATCACCGTGTTGAAGAGAGGCATTTTTCCATGAAAATTCAAGGGAAGATTTGAACATCAGATTTTTGAAAATTTTTAATAAAAATGGGACCCCAGCACTTATTTCTTCTTCCTCCTCCGCATGTTCAATGAGTTTATAGAGGGTTAAATCCGGTATTGAAGTATCAGAATAAAGACCGGATACATATAACGATTCGTCCTTAAAATCAAGAAAAATTCCAGTATCAAAGTTTCCAAAGTCAAAAATTTTAAAAATGCCACCTTCATACCCACCGGTTGAAACTGGTTCCGTATCTTCAATATCGCCCAGTTTGCTGTCCGTTCGGTTTAAGGAAAAACCCGCAACAACGCCGCTTTTTAAATCGCGAAAAATATAACTTCTCAAAAGGTCCGCACCCTCTTCATAGAGAACAAAAAAAGTCCACAGGAGGAGAAATTTCGTCATTCCTTCTTCAATTTTGTGTATATGTTTCTGATAGAAATAACCATACTTTCCATCTCTTTAAATCCCTTGCGAAAATAAAGATTAACTCCTTCCTCAAAGAATTTTTTAATAAGTTCTGGATTGCTCTCTTCCGAGAAAAGGTAGATGAGCGGAGAAGACTTTCTCTCCTTCACAGCCTTTATGACTTCAGTCGCACTGAATTCACCGACGAAAGCATCTGTAATCACGAAATCGTAATCCTTTTTTTCAAGCCACATTTTCACCTCCTCTAAATCAAAGGCTATATCAATATCACAGGGAGAGTGTCTTGTGAGAAACCTGACAAGAAGTTCTATTTCCTCCGCATCATCATCAATTATCAGGATTCTCATAATTCAATCGTATGTTCTAATGTTCACTGCAATTATATTCCTTCCCTTTTCCGCCTTCCACCAGATATTTCCCATGTAGGTTTCAACACATCTCTGGAGTATCAGCAGTTCCACATCCCTTTTTGAAAAAGGTTTCCCACCACCTTCAAATATGAACGATTCAATTCCCTTTTTCTTGAAATTTGAAACACTTATCTTTCCCTTGTAATCCTGGTATTTTGCAAGATATCGGAAAATCTGGTTGAAGACAAACTTCAGGTGAGCCATCCTCGTCGGTATAACAGGAAACTTTTCAGGATTTTTCAGATGCACTACAACATAAGGATAGGTTTTCTCCACCGTTTTTGAGAGGATTTCAAGGAGCTGTCTTGTATCAACAGGAGATATGGGTTCCCATATAGTTATCGTTCTCATACAATCCGTAAGGCAGTAAATCTGGTTTTCCAGTTTTGACGCTGATGAATGGATTGCATTTATGAATTTTGAAATGGATTCATTTTTCATACACTCAAAATCTTCCTTGAGAAGAGAGCTGAAGCCAAGTATGAGCCTCAATGGGGTAACGATTTCAGAGGTAATGAGGGAAATCAGATGTTCATAGAAGAAAGCCTTGTCTATGTGCTCCCTTGCCTCAAGGGTTATCTCCTTTTCACGGGATATGTTATAAAGAATAGCGCCTGCAACCCTTCCAACTGCCTCAGTGAGATAAAGGTCGGAAAGAAGAAATTTCTTTTTCTTTTTTAACGCAAAAACTCCAATCGCTCCATATATATTTTCTCCGTATATCACAGGAGCACCAGCTATACTCTGAACCCCTGCCTTAACAAAGACATCAATTCTATTTGGATAATTCGGGTAATCATTTATTATGTATCCCCTTTTACTCCTCACAATGTCGCTTGAAAGCCCCTTTCCGAATTCTACCTCAAACCTCGTCAATTCAGGAGGCATTTTGTAAAAATAAGGGAATGTCATCTTTCCCCTCACCTTGTCATAGACAGTTATTGAACCTGCATCGCCGCCAGTTAATTCAACACTCGTTTTCATCGCCCATATAAGTGCTTCTGACGGAGAATCCTGAGGAATAACATTGACAAGTTCTTTGCCGAGAGTTTCAGATTTTTCGAGCAAATCCATATAAACCAACAAGGAGTAAAAAAGATGGATAAGAATTTTGAACAGGGAAAGGTGTTCTTTCTTAACCTTCTTCACAGTGATTCTTACAACCACCTCGCAGTCATCTTTTGTTTCTAAAATATAGATATTTTTCCCCTTTATCACGGGTTCTTTTTCAATTTTTGAAGGCAATGGAAAAGATTTTATCCTTTCCATCTCCGGAAAGGAAATATATTTTCTATCATCTCTCTTTAAAATTCCAATTTCAACCTTCTCAACATTGTAGTGCTTTAAAAAATTATAAAGTTCCTTCCCGATTCTTTTTATCTCATGCTTCATATATTTCCCCTCTTTTTAATACAGACCCCCATAATTTTTTGAAAAATTATAACATATTTTAGAATTTCTGTCAAATTTTCTCTTTTAGGTTAAGAGATAGTATCCATGGATGTAAGGTATGGAAAAGGAGATGG
>JBBIVP010000019.1:9124-18541 GCA_037439705.1 bacterium | reverse complement strand
ATTGTAGCTTCTTCTTATGAAAAAAGGCTTTATGTAGGTGGAACAGACTACATAGGGGTGATTGATATCTCAAATCCATCAAGTCCATCTGAGATTTTCTGGCTGAATCTTGGGAATGAAACCCCTCAATCCTGCACCTATGAAAACGGAACCCTGGTTGTTCTTACAACCTCAAGCCACTATCACATTTTTAAAACACAACCATCTTTTTCATACCTTGGACTCTTTTATCCTGCCTATACAGGAAGTTTTCCAAGGTCTGTTCTTCTTAAGAACGGGATTCTCTATATAGGTTCAAGGGCATACTTAACAATTTACAACCTGTCAGACCCTCAAGCTCCTGTTTTTCTCTCAAATACATTCCTGGGAGATGATTACTATCAGATAAATGATATGAAAATTTCAAACAGTTTCATCTTCCTCGCTGTTGATTATATGCCTTCTCTCGGCGGAACAAATGTGGGTTATGGATTTGTCTACGATATTTCAAATCCACTGGAACCAATAAAATATGCAAAGTTTAATGCAGATGATGTAACCAAAATTGCTGTGAGGGATGCAGGGGATGGGAGTTATTACATATACCTTGGGGCTCAAAATACAAATTTCCTTACACTTTATAAAGCATATCTTACCTACCAATGAGGATGGTTTGGTTAACCGTATTCCTTGTATTCACTTTAAAATCCTTCTCCCAGGAAAAGGAAGAAAAAAATTATTATAAGCCAATTCTCTTAAATTATTTTATAACAGACACTTCTTTGCTGGAAAGAAAAGGCATAGAAGATTGGTGGAACTGGCTCTGGAGAAGTGGAGAAGTATTTACAGTGATCAAACCTCTGGAGTGGTTTTCAATAAGGTCAAGGTGGTCAATACCTTTGAAAAGACAGGGAGCCTTTTATTATGACAGCATGGAGAAGGAGTATGAAATTCTACCTTACGGTGAAATAAGGTACAAATTTGAATGTTCATTCTATTACAATCTGTATATGAAAGAATGGACACTTGAAGCAGGTTTGGGATACACCCATATTTCGCTTGGTGGAATATTCTCCAGAACATTGAGCTCTTCCCCAGGAGGAGGATTTTTGATAAGAAAAGAGATAATAAACTCCCTCTATCTTGAATCAGGACTTTCTTTTTACTATAACCTTGAGCCATCAGATATAGAGCCTTACCAAAAAAGTGTGCTTTTCAGTTTGGTATTTCCATTCGGCATAAGGTACCACACAAAAAAATTTGATATTATGGGCGGATATACTTTAGAAACATACTTTTTTGAGGACCTTCCCCGATATTATCATCTTATTTCCACTGGTGGATATTTTAATCTCTTTTAAAATTTACTTCCCATTTTTCTTGACATATTGAAAAAACTTTCATAACTTTTAAAAAGGAGGAGAAAGATGGAAAAGGTTGAGGTGAGATACAGCAATATAAGGGAGATGATAGAAAGAAGGGCTGAAGAAAGTGAAAATAAACCCTATATATTCTTTTATGGAAGGGAAATAAAGTTCGGAGAGTTCAACAGGCTTGTGAACAGGTTTGCCAATGGACTTTTAAAACTCGGAGTAAAAAAGGGAGATGTGGTCTACATATATATGACGAACTCTCCTGAACATCTTATAGCAACCTGTGCAGCGGTAAAAATTGGAGCCATTGCCTGCCCCATAAATATCCTCCTCAAGCCTTCAGAACTTGAATATGAACTAAACGATTCAATGGGAAAGGCAATTGTTCTTGAGACACAATTTCTTCCAGTCATTTCAGGGATAAAAGGTGAACTGAAATACCTGAAACGCATAATAGAACTGGGAGAAACCATTTCTGAAGGATGTCTCTCCTATTCTAAAATTTTATCGGAAGAAAGCGATAAACTTCAGGAAATTCCAATTGAAAAAAATGACCACGCCTTTATATTTTACACATCGGGAACAACGGGAAAGCCCAAAGGAACAATCCTTACTCACTGGAATACCTGTTATACACTGGCAGGCTTGAGGAAGGCTCTCGGTCCGGAAAGAGGGGATGAAGCAGAAGAAGATGAATGCGCTCTTATTTTCCTTCCATTGTTTCATGTTAATGCAATGATGTCCATGATGAGTGGCATATACAGAGGTTTCAAGATAGCCCTCCTTAAAAAGTTTTCAGTTCGTGAATTTGGTCCAACTGTAGAAAAATACAAATGCACATTTTTCAGTGCTGTCCCGAAGGTTTACAAAATTCTTCTTGAGGCAAAGGATACAGTCAAAAAATATGACCTGTCTTCATTAAAATTCGGAGTTTGTGGCGCTGCTCCAATGCCTCCGGAAAGAATAGTTGAGTTTGAAAATGAATTCGGAATAGAAATTCTTGAGGGATATGGATTGACAGAGGGAACTGTGGCAAGCACCATTCACAGAAGGGGAGGAAAGAAAAAAGTTGGCTCAATAGGTCCAGCCCTTCCAGGACAGGAAGTGAGAATTATGGACGAAAACGGAAATTTTCTTGGACCAAATCAGATAGGAGAAATAGTAATAAGGGGGGACAATGTTATGGTAGGATACTTCGGGAAAGAGGATGAAACAAAAAAGACACTCAAGGATGGATGGCTTCATACAGGAGATATAGGTTATATGGATGAAGAAGGTTTCTTTTATATAGTTGACAGGTCAAAGGATATGATAATAAAAGGCGGAGAGAACATATATCCAAAAGAAATAGAAGACCTCCTTCACAAGCATCCGAAGGCCCATGATGTGGCTGTAATAGGTGTAAAGGATGAAATCTCCGGAGAAGAGGTAAAGGCTTATATAGTTCCAAAAATAGGAGAAAAGATCACAGAAAAAGAAATAATAGAGTTTGCAGAAAAACACCTTGCTGATTACAAAGTTCCAAAATTCGTTGAATTCGTAATAGGACTACCAACGAATCCTGTTGGAAAGGTTATGAAGAAAGAACTCAGGGCAGGAAAAGGGATAATAACCTTTTCCGAACTTGAAAATGTGCCTGAAATAAATCTTGATTTCATCTTTCAGGCATTTCCATCAAGGTTCAACAAGGAGAAGGCAGGAAAATGGAATGCCTGTCTCCAGTACATAGTTCATGGAAAAAACAGCGGTGAATGGTGCATTGAGATAAAAAATGGGGAAATGAATGTGAAAAAAGGAAGATGTGAGTCTCCCTCTTGCACTATAAAAACATACGACCTCGTTTTGATGAAGCTTGTTACAAAGGAACTTGATGGGGTTACTGCTATAAACTCAGGACTCATTCAGGTTGAAGGAAATGAATCTGATCTCGCCATACTTTCAGAGGTTATGGGTTAATTCAATTGAAAGTTCTTGGAATTGAAACATCGTGTGATGAAACAGGTGTTGCAATAATAGATGAAACTGGAAAAGTTATAGGAGATGTTCTTTTCATTCAGGATTCAATTCATTCAAAATTTGGAGGGGTTGTCCCGGAAGTAGCAGCAAGAAGGCATATTCAAGTTCTGCCCGTTGCGCTCAAGGAAGTCCTTGAAAAGGCTAAATCTGATTTAAATGAAATAAATGCTGTGGCGTGCACAACAGGTCCCGGGCTTATGGGAGCCCTTCTCACAGGTGTTTCATTTGCAAAATCCATATCCCTTTCTCTTAATGCCCCTTTTGTAGGTGTTGACCACCTTGAAGCACACATTAATGCAATTTTTTTAGAAAGGTCTGTTGAATATCCATTTCTTGGTCTTGTCATCTCAGGAGGACATACATCCATATTTTTTGTTGAAGGAATCGGGAAAATGGAATTACTTGGAAAAACTCTTGATGATGCAGCAGGAGAAGCATTTGACAAGGCTTCAAAAGCCCTTGGTCTTGGATATCCCGGAGGTCCTATAATAGACAGACTGGCTAAAGCCGGAGACCCGAACAGATACAGATTTCCCCGTGCCATGGAAAACTCTCCGAATTTGAATATGAGCTTCAGTGGATTAAAAACTGCACTTATAACCATGCTGAAAAAGGGAAATAATTTCAGAATAGAAGACCTGTGCGCTTCCTTTCAGGAAGCAGTTCTTGACACGGTTTTTAATAAGGTAAAAAAAGCGTTAAAAATGAAGAAGTCAAAGAAACTTGTTATAGCAGGAGGTGTAGCATCAAATTCAAGATTGAGAGAGAAGGCTAAAGGTTTATCGGAAGAAATGGAAGTAGAAGTTTTCATTCCTTCTCCAAGGCTTTGCACGGATAACGGAGCAATGGTTGGATGTACGGGGCTGAAATATCTCCTCATGGGATATATGGACCCAATTGATTCGGATGTTTATTCTCGGTGGAAGGGGATTGACCTTGGGAAGAAAATTAGGTCAACATTTTTTAAGGGATAAAAATATACTCAAAAAAATAGTGGATTGTGCAGGAATAAATGAAAATGATGTAGTTCTGGAAATAGGAGCAGGGGATGGAGCTTTAACATCATTTTTATTAATGAAAGCAAAAAAAGTAATTGCCTGCGAGATAGACCAGTATCTTTACGAAAAATTGAAGAAAAAGTTCAGGTTCTCAGAAAATTTAATTTTAACAAAAGGAGATTTCCTGAAAATTGACTTTTCCTTCCTTGAACCTGCGGATTATCCCAACAAAGTAACTGCCAATATACCATATTATCTTACCACTCCTTTGATTTTTAACCTCCTGTTAAAACATGAAATAAGGGATATTTACCTTACACTTCAAAAGGAATATGCTGAAAGATTGATTGCCAAACCCAAAAGCAAAAGTTATGGTGCAATAACTGTTAACATAAATGTCCTTGCAGAACCGGAAATAAAATTCTTCATGTCAAGAAACTGCTTCAGTCCCCCTCCAAAAATAGATTCCTCATTTGTCTTTTTAAAGAAGAGAGAGAAACCACTTGTTCCCTACGAGAAATTTCCAGAATTTTCTGCATTTGTTAGAAAAACTTTTTCGCAGAGAAGAAAAACCATGAAGAATGCGATGAAAAGCCTGAACATCAAAATATCAGAAGATATGGCAAGAAAAAGACCAGAAGAGATTTCAGTGGAAGAATTTATATTCCTCTTCAATCTTTTAGATTCCAATCATGAAAGATATTTTTAAAAAATTGTAGTGTACACATGCATTGTTACCACCTTGGGGTATTTTTGAGGGGCGGAGCCCCCCAAAACCACCATTTTTATTTTCTTATCTTTTTTGACGAAAGGGATTTATGGTAAGCCCTATTCCTTTCAAAGCACTCTCTATCACCAAAATAGAAACCTTTTAACTCAAATCTCCAACCCCTTTCCCCCTCATCACAATGTGTAGGTGCTTCTACAAAAATTTCTCTTGACATGTATTTTCTTTATGGGTTAAAGTATCAAAAAAGGAGGAGAGAATGAGTAAGAATGGTTTCTGTTTTTTCTTTTTAATGTGTTTTTTCCTTTCCTGTGGCGGAAAAGATGACCTCAATGACTACATAAAAAAGGGTGAAAGCTTTTTAAAAATTGGAAATCCTGATAGCGCAAGAGAAAACTTTCTGAAAGCAAAAGCCATTGATCCTGAAGATTGTCGTGCAAACTACGGACTCCTTCTTTCAGACCTTCTTGGACTCTCATCACTTCTTTCCATGGGCTCCTCCATGATGGGAGGAATAAGCCCTCAGGGAGGGGTTGATGCGCTTGCAACCCAGTTTTTTAGCACCATTGAAAGCCTGTTCAAAAGGATTCAGGATTCGGTTAAGGTAATAGAAAAAAAAGATTGCAGATATTCTTTCAATTCGCTACCAATTTTTGTTGGAGAAAACATGTTTCTGGTAATGGGTGAATGGAAAGAAGGAGAGGCTCAACTGATTGGTGGAATTGCAGACTTGCTCAATGGACTGATTCATATACTCCTTTCTCAGAATTACGAGTTTGAAATAGATAAATTCCTTGATGTCTTTCGGGAAAAATATCAAACCTACGAGCAGCTATTTGAGGACCCACTGGAACTTATAAGATTTATTGGTTACATTCCATCAACCTCAAAGGATTTTTTAAAACTCAGTGAAGCGAGAAAAGACCTTTTCAATCTCGGTAGAAATGAACTTTCATCTGGATTTGAAAGATTGAAAAGGGCTCTTGAACTTATTTTTTCACCAGATGAAAAAGACAAATGCCCTTATGACGACATAATAATGTGGAATGATGAGGATAATTCAGGAGACCTTTCTTCTGGAGACCAGATAGATATAAGGGTTTACAGGTATGACCCTGCTGAATGGAAAAAAGGAAGCGATGAAAACTGGAAATATGTTCCAGAACCCTATGAAAACTGGAAGTGCGATGGAAACGTTTACAGGGGATGCTTTCCATTAATGGAATCCCTCTGTCTTGAGGAAGATATTGTTCAATTAGTTATTACTGATGTAATAAATGAGAATTACCTACGAATCGTCAAAAATTTCCTTGATGACATATCAAAATCAATAAAAGGAGAATATACGGAGCCAATCACAATGGGAAGGTTTAATGAACTCATTCCAAAGGAGATAAACACACTTTTGAGATTATTAGGTATAGAATTCAAAAACACAATGAGTTTTAGATTCTATAAATTTTTTGAGAAACCGAGGTCATTGAGGGAATTCCTTCCATACTGGTTTGATCAGGATAATGACGGATATGCAGAATTTCTCATTGAGGCTGAATCAAAGAAATTGAAATCAGAATATGTAAAGGACAAAGATTCAAAACATTTCCCTGAAAAAATAAATTTTGAAAAGGAGATTGTTGAAATAGGAATTCCAGAGGATTGTATCTCACCTGAAGAAGATGACCCGATTCCATTAATATATATTGCATTTCAGGACCCATCCCTTGGAGGACTTCTTGAAATAAATCTCTTACCTCTTGAATCCTGTAAAAATGACCCCATATATTCAGGATGGATAGAGCCATCAAAAATCAGCAGGAAAGATGGAATATACATACTCAACAGGGTATTGAATGACATAATAAAGATGCTTAATGGAATAATAAAAACAATAGGAATTACAGGAGGTTAAAATGAAGAAGATATTCTTGGGTGTCCTGTGTTTAATTCCTCTTTATGCAAGGGGTGCAACAAGTGATCTTTATGGTTTTGGAGCAAGGGGTTCTTCCCTTCTCGGCTACTCAGCAATTGCAGACGATTTTTCTGCTGTCTATTACAATCCAGCAGGAATAGCATTTAACAAGGATGCACAGTTAGGAATAGGATTCTTTTATGGCTTAACAAGACTTGTGTATGATGATAATACCAAAAAGGACATCGACCCAATTCGTGGAATAATGGTCGGATATTCAACTCCTCTTGGGCAGGGAACACTTTCAAAGGCTTTCTCTATGGGACTTGGCATATTCCTGCCAACAAGTTATGTGATTGAGGTTGAAACATATTCATCAAAGAAGCCTCAATTCATAATGTATGATAATACTGGGGATGTTCTAAACCTTTTAGTAGCGATAGCATTCAGACCCCACAAAACCCTTTCAATATCAGGAGGTATAGAAGCGCTTGCAGACCTTAATGTGGATATGAAAATGAACCTCACAGACAGGGACGAACCGATAAAGATAAAATCTCCCATGCCAGGAAGGGTTGCTGGAATGGCATCAATTATGTTCAGGCCGTTTGACTTTTTAAGCTTCGGTTTAAAATTCATAGACGAAATAATGGTAAAAATTTCTTTTACTGACGCCATAATATTCCTCGGAACAACACCTGTAACACTCAGTGGATATGTGATAGACCATTACAGACCACAGATGCTGACAGGTGGTATCGGATACCTTTATAAAGACCTTCTCAAAGCAGACCTTGACATCGTGTTTTCAAGATACTCAAGGTTCAGAGCACCCGTATTTGTTACAAAACTGGAGGGTGCGGAGGATGTTGGAGAGGCTTTAGGACTTGAGTCATCAAATAAACCAAATTTTAATGACACAGTAAGCCCGAGGATTGGAATTGAAATAACGCCTATTGACTACCTATCCATAAGAGTGGGATACGCCTATGTTCCAACGCCTGTCCCTCCGCAGAGAGGAGAATCCAACTATATGGATTCAGATAAATCCATAATTTCATTTGGTCTTGGATTCCACTTTATGGATCCCCTTGGACTTCTTGAAAAACCAGTATCAATAAATTCGTTCTTACAGGCACACATACTTGATAGAGGAACTACCCAGAAGGAACTTCCTGCCGTCGATCATACATGGGATGGAGAAGTATTCACAATGGGCATAGAGATGCTTTACAGGTTCTAACCCTTCACTTCCTCCTCTATTCCGTATTCCTTGATTTTATAAATAAGGGCACGCAAACTTATATCAAGAAGCTTTGCCGCCTTTGATTTATTACCTCCTGTCCTTTTTAGAGCCTTTATTATCAGCTCCCTCTCAAGAGCCTGGGAATGCTTTTTAATAGAAAATTCATCTTTTGCGAATTCATCCTTTCCTTCCTTCCATTCAAGGATTGAAGGAAAATCTTTTTCATCAAGCAAATCACCTTCACAAAGAACAATAGCCCTCTCAATCATATTCTCCAATTCCCTGACATTTCCATACCACGGATAATCCATCAACATCTTCATACATGAAGGAGATACGCCCTTAACATTCTTTCCAATAGAATGGGATTTCACTTTTACGAAATGTTCCACTAAAACAGGAATATCCTCCTTCCTTTCCCTCAATGGCGGAATTTTTATGGTTATCACATTTATTCTGTAAAACAGGTCCTCCCTGAACCTTCCTTCCTTAACATCCTTCAAAAGGTCTCTTGAAGTGGCGCATATTACTCTAACATTTACATTCCTTGGCGATGATTCTCCAAGCCTCCTTATCTCTCCATCCTGAAGAAATCTTAAAATTTTGACCTGAAGGGATAAAGGAAGGTCTCCTATCTCATCAAGAAATGCAGTTCCACCATCTCCCTCCTCAAGAAGACCTCTCTTTGAATATATAGCTCCTGTAAATGCTCCCTTCATATAACCGAAGAGTTCGCTTTCAAGGAGGTTCTCAGGAATTGCAGCGCAATTTATAGTAACAAACTTTTCTTCCGGAAGCCCGCTTGAAAGATGGATGGCACGGGCAATGAGTTCCTTCCCGGTTCCGCTCTCACCTGTTATAAGCACAGGAACCCTGTAAGGAGCCACTTTTTTGCTCTTTTCTATAACTTCCTCCATCGCCTTGCTCTTCCATATTATCCTCTCAAACCCGTATGTTTTCCTTAATTCCCTTTTGAGCATTATGTTTTCCCTCAATAGTCTCTGTCTTTCTTCAGCCTTCTTTATTGTCAGAATCGCCTCATCCTTTTTAAAGGGCTTAGAAATGTAATCATCGGCACCCCTTTTGAGGCATTCCACTGCTGTATCCACAGTTCCGTAAGCAGACATCATTATTATCACGCTATCAGGTGAAATTTCTTTTATTTTTGG
>JBBIVP010000019.1:5872-9114 GCA_037439705.1 bacterium | reverse complement strand
AATATGAAGTCCATCAAGTTCAGGCATTACTATGTCGCAGAGAACGAAATCAAAAACCTCTTTTTTCAATCTCTCAAGAGCGGAAACAGGAGATGTTTCATAGACTGCATCATACCCTTCTCTAATCAGAACCTCCCTCAAGACCTCACACAGGTTCTTTTCATCATCAATTATGAGCACCCTTACCATTGCTTAATTTTATATCATTTTTGTTATATTTTTCATTCTTTTTGGATAAAAAGAAAAAGAGAAGGAAACAATAAAAAGAATCCTGTTTGAAGTTTTGATGGAATATCCGGTTAAAATGAGGAGAATAAACCACGGAGAGAGTCCGAGCCAGCTTCCGAGAATAAATCCCTTGAGGGATATTCCTGATATTCCGAGAAGATAATTTAAAATATCAAAATTATTAATTGGAACAAGCCTCAGCATTGCTACTTTTAAAATTTCATTTTCTTTAACTTTTTCTGTTATATCATCGAATTTCTTACCAAGCATTTTTTTTAGAAGGTCCTTTCCTGTTTTCCTGGCAAAATAAAAACCAACTATTCCGCCCGCAGTTGAGCCTATAAATGATAAAATAAGTCCCCAAACCATACCGAATATAATCCCGCCTGCAACAGTCATTATTGAAAATGGAACCGGGAAAATTGGTCTAACGGTAAATAGAAAAAGAAAAATGATGGCGTTTAAAAATAAAGAATGCTCCTTTGTAAGATTGGTGATAAATTGAACATCTATTCTTCCACTCAGAATGAAGAAAAAAACTAAACCAATTCCTCCCACCAATAATATCATTGAAAAAATAGAAATTAACTTTTCTTTCACAATTACAAAATACCAAACATAAAAATTTTTCTAAAGCGCTATTCTTTTTGTTCTATTATTACAAATTCAACCCTTCTGTTCTTTGCTCTACCCTCTTCTGTAGCATTATCGGCAATGGGGCGTGTTGGACCATAACCAACAGCTTTCAACCTCTGTGGCTCAACCCCTTTGTTTATGAGATATTCCCGCACAGAATTTTCCCTGCTCTGAGAAAGTTTCATGTTAAAATTATAAGAACCCTTGCTGTCAGTATGTCCCTGCACCTCCACAACAAGGTCAGGATTTTCTATCAAAACCCTTGCTATTTCATCAAGAAGGGGATATGAAACTGGAAGGATTCTTGACTTCGCAAATTCAAAGAATATCTGCTCTTTTATCTCTATCTTTTTCTTTGCCCTTTCTAAAATAACAAGAGGCTTTTTGGGAGGTGGTGGAGGGGGAGGGGGCGGAAGTGGCTTTTCAACCTTTGAAAGAACAAAATGAAGCGTCGTTGTTTCTTTGTTCCTTACCACCGCTTCCTGTGTCTGAGAAACATAACCTTCAGCAGAAGCAGTAAATTTGTATGTTCCTGGTGGAAGTTTGATTCTATACTCGCCTGTTTTGGGATCAACTGCAGATGGAGGAATATTCGGCTTATCCGTAGACACTGAGGCAATAACAGGAACTCCATACTGGTCTGTTACCCTTCCAGCAACGAATCCGAACTCCTCTTCCTTTTCAATCTCTATTACAACGGATGCTGTCTTTCCCACTTCAACATTTACTTTCACAGATGCTGGTTTATATCCCTCTTTTGTTGTTGAAATCTCAATCTCCCCCCCTGGAACATCCGTAATTTTGAATTCTCCTGTCTCCCTGTTTGAAGCAAATCTTGGGAGGTCAGTTCCAACAAGAAGAAGAATTACATCTCCCACGGGTTTTTTGCTTACAGAATCTATAACCTTCCCTTCAATCGCTCCGGTGGTAGGAGGAGGTGGAGGTGGCGGAACAAGCTCTATCACTTGAGGAGGTAGAAATGTATAACTTATTCCAAAATTTGCAGTCCAGAGAGGAACTGGACGTGATGTGGTGGTGCCAAATTTTTCGGTTTTAAAGAAAGACACATCTCCTGCAAGCAATATCAAAAGGTTTTTGCTCGGTGTGAACTTGAAGCCCGGTGTTATCCTTTGGGGGTTTTCATTATATTTCCTTCTTCTGTAATTGTCGCTTGAAACAGCCTGGTCAGTTGAATATTCAATGAAAGGAATGACTTCTTCAAAAGGAAATTCAACACTTATTCCTCCATTTATTATGTGACTGGAATCTGGAATCATTCTCAGAGCATAAAATACATCGTTTGAACCTACATTCTCCGGTGATGTCAAATTGGAAGATTGATCCCAGAAATATCCTATATTGAAATTAACTCTAACGGGTGTGTGTCTCGCTTTATATAGGTCAACCGTCCACAGAAGTGAAAAGCCAAGGCTTGTTGCATCCATCTCCATTCCAAGCCTTTCAACTTTTGTATAAAATCTTGGATGAAAAACTCCTCCTACTCCTATCCCGCTTCTTGTCATATAAACGCCTTTTATAAAAATGTCAAAGTCTCCTATTGATTGAACAAAGTCATACCTGCTAACTCTATCCTTCATTGATGTGGCAGAGGAATAAAGATTTATACCTGTTTCAAGATATTCAAAAAAGGAATAAGAAATTGAGAAGTCTCCCTCTATTCTTTCAAGTCTGTATCCTGGCTGAACCTCATACTGAGATGGAGAATTCATAAGAGGATTAATAAAATCAGAAGACCTTTCATAATTCCCCATAAGTGTAAGGGAAAAAGACCTCTTTGGAAGGACCTGAGCTGAAAAAAGCCTGTATGTTCCTGCAAGCCCAAATTTATTTGGCACAATTGTTCCTGCATTCAAAAATTGAGCTTCTCCTAAAATAACTGCAAGAAATATAAGAAATTTTTTCATCATAACCTCCTTTTATTTTTAACATTTTAACAGATTGTTTTCAACAATGTCAAGAAAAACTTTTTAAAATCACCAGAAAAATACCTGCCAGCATCGCACAGGCAGGAATGGTTGCAATCCATGCAAAAATTATATTGAACGCAACCCCCCATCTCACTGCTGAAAGCCTTTTTGACGACCCAACTCCAATCACGGCGGAGGTAATAACATGGGTTGTGCTTATAGGAATTCCCAGTTCTGTTGCAAAAAGCAAAATTAAGGCGGATGTTGTTTCTGCAGTGAATCCATGAACTGTTTTAAGATCATAAATTTTTTGTCCAAGTGTTCTTATAACCCTCCATCCTCCAACTATTGTTCCAATGGCTATAACAGTAGCACACAGAAGGATTACCCAGTATGGAACATCAAAAACCTTTATTATTCCACCGGAATAAAGTGCTGTGGTTATTATAC
>JBBIVP010000019.1:0-5862 GCA_037439705.1 bacterium | reverse complement strand
GCATCATTGGCTCCATGACTAAAAGCCATAAATCCTGAGGAAAAAAGTTGTAATCTCCCGAACCATTTATTTGCCCTTGATGGATTTGCTCTTCGGAATATAAAGAAAATTATCTTTATTGCTATCATTCCCACAATAAATCCCAGAAAGGGAGAGACTATAAGGGCAATTAATATCTTCAAGATCACTTTTGTATTCAGTGCTGAAAGGGAAAAACCAGCATTTACCATTCCCGCTCCCATTATGGCTCCAACAAGGCTATGGGTTATGCTTATGGGCAAACCCTTCAAGGTACAAAACACATTCCACAAAACAGCGCCAGCAAGTACACTTATTACTGCTAAAGGAGTCAAATGATCGGGACTGACAATTCCCTTACCTATAGTCTTTGCAACCTCTGTATTGTAAAAAGCACCAATGGCATTTAAAATTCCTGCAAAAAGAACTGCTACTAACGGTGTAAGAACCTTTGTTGATACAACTGTGGCTATTGCATTCGCTGCATCATTCCATCCATTTGTAAAATCAAATAAAATTGCCAGAATAATTACTGTAATGACTATTACAAAAGTTGTCTCATGCATTCTTCAAAATTATGGTTTCTATAACATTGGCAACATCTTCACATTTATCTATGCCCCTTTCTATCGTTTCGTAAATCTCCTTCCATTTTATTATATATAAAGGGTCATGATGTTCTTCAAAAAGATTGCCTATAGCACTCCTCGTAATATCATCACCCTCATTTTCAAGTCTGTTCACCTCCACACAGTGTCTCAGAATGTCAAAAGCCTTCCCAAGATGCCTCGTGTGGCTTATCGCTTGAGTAATCTCGTAAATGGATTTAACAAAAACCTCCGCCAGTTGAACAGCAGCTGGGGTTAGCTCGTTTATATTGAAAAGATATATTCTTTCTGAAACAGCATAAACCATATCCATAACATCGTCCATCCTTGAAATCAAAAGATGAATATCCTCCCTGTCAATCGGTGTAACAAAGGTGGTACTCAATCTCTCAAACACCTCGTGGGTTATATCATCGCATTCCCTTTCAATATCCTTTATTTTCTCAGCCTTCTCCTTAACATTCTCAAAATTCTTCACCAGGTCAAGAAAAGCATCTGCACCTTCTCTTATTTTTGCTGATGCCCTGTCAATTAGTTCAAAGAATATATCCTGTCTTTTAAAAATCCTTCTCCACATGGCAAAATTTTTTCATTAAAAAAATAAAAGTCAAGAAATTCTTTGATTTTAATGTCAAACAGGAGTAAGGTAAAAATAATGGGAAATAAAATAAGGAAAATTGTATTCGTTGAACCTGCATCCGTTGAGCATCATGTTTACAAAAAGTATCCTCTTCCAAGGCTCGGGACAATTATTTTAGCCACACTCTTAAAAGAAGCAGGATATGAAGTAAGGGTTTTTGTTGAAAACATATCAGGCATTGGTTTTGAAGAACTGCTTTCCGCAGACCTCGTTGCTATTTCAACCATAACCCCAACTGTTACAAGAGGGTATGAACTTGCGAAGGTTTTAAGGGAGGAAGGGATAAAAGTCGTGATGGGAGGTCCCCATGTTACATTTATGCCTGAAGAGGCTCTAAAATTTGTAGATTATGTAATAATGGGTGAAGGGGATGATGCTTTTTTAAACTTTTTAAAAGCCTACGAGAACGGAGAAGAACTTAAAAAAATTCCGGGAGTCTGCTACAGAGGAGAAAATGGAATTTATATCTCAAAAGAAATGGCAAGATGCGAGGACATAAACAAACTTCCATTCCCTGATTTCTCACTCATAGAAAACCACAAGGGATTTTCGGTTTATCCGATGATGACATCAAGGGGATGCCCCTACGATTGCAGTTTTTGTTCGGTTACAGCAATGTTTGGAAGAAGGTATAGATTCGTTGATAATGAGAAGGTTATAAGGGAAATAAGAGCTTCAAGAGCAGAATGGATATTCTTTTACGATGACAATTTTGCAGCCAATCCAAAGAGAACCAAAGAACTTTTAAAAATGATGCTCAAGACAAAAACCACTCCTCACTGGACAGCGCAGGTAAGGGTGGATGTAGCAAAGGACGATGAACTCATTGAACTTATGAAGGCATCAGGATGTTATACATGTTATATTGGAATAGAGTCCATAAATCCATATACACTTGAATCCTACAAAAAGAAACAAACAGTTGATGACATAAGAAGATGTATTGACAAATTTCATAAGACAGGGATAAAACTTCACGGTATGTTCGTCCTTGGAGCAGATGAGGATACAAAAGAGGTATTCAAAGAAACTGTTGACTTTGCCAGAAAATCTGGACTTGAAACTGTCCAGTTTATGATTCTTACGCCGATTCCAGGAACTATTTTATACAAAAAACTTGAAGAAGAAAAAAGAATAATCACAAAAAACTGGTGGCTTTATGATGGCCATCATGTGGTATATCAACCGAAAAATATGAGCTCCTTTGAACTCCAAATAATGACAGTGAAAGCAATGGGCAAATTCTATTCTCTGTGGCGAGCATTAAAGAGTCTTTTAAAATTGGACCTCAGAATCTTCGTTCTGAGACTCTATGCAAAAAGGATAATCGCAAAATGGAAGAGGAAGAACAGACCTTACATAGATTATTTAAGAGACCTGAAAAATGGCATCGGTCAAAAGCTTGAAGCTTTATCAAGAGAAATTTCGGAAGATATAATTGATGGGATAAGGAAAATTATCAATAAAAAGGAAATACAAAAGGAAATGAGGGTATAAAGTGCCCTTAAGATGCGGGATAATTGGACTTCCAAATGTAGGAAAATCCACAATTTTTAATCTGCTTACTTCTGCAGGAGCAAATGTTTCAAACTATCCCTTCACTACCATTGAGCCAAATTTAGGAGTTATGCCTGTGGAAGACGAAATGCTTGATGCTCTTTCTAAAGTTCTGCGTTCAACAGAAAAAAAACCTTCAACGGTTCAGTTCGTTGACATAGCGGGACTTGTAAAAGGAGCAAGCAAGGGTGAAGGACTCGGAAATCGTTTCCTCTCACACATAAGGGATGTTCACGCTGTTGCGCATGTGGTGAGATGCTTCGTAAAAGAAGATGTGATACATGTTGAGGGCAAACCTGACCCAATAAGGGATATTGAGATAGTAAATACAGAACTTAAGCTTTCAGACCTTGAAGTGGTTGAAAGAAGAATAGATAAAATGAAAAGAGCATCAGGAGCAGGGGTAAAGGAAGCAAAGGAAGAACTTGAAATTTTGACCCTCCTCAAAGAAAGGCTGGAAAGGGATGAGGAAGTGCCAAAAGAAATTAAGGAAAATGAATATGTGAAATCACTAAATCTTATCAGTCTGAAACCTTTATTTATAGTTGCAAACTATTCGGAGGGCGGAGAAAAATTTGTTGAAATGCTCAGGGATTACGGACGGGAAAACGGAATAGAAGTTGTTGAAATAGATGCAAAAATTGAAGAGGAAATCCTTGAACTTGGTGAAGAAGAAAAAAGGGAATTCTACAAAGAAATGAAGGGCTCAGCCCTTACGAGGCTTGTAAAAACTGCTTACAAAACCCTTGACCTGATAACTTTTTACACAGGGTTTGAAGGAGAAGAATTGAGGGCATGGCCGATAAAAAATGGCTCAAAAGTGATAGAGGCTGCTGGTATGATTCATTCCGATATGGAAAGGGGTTTTATAAAGGCTGAGGTTATCGGTGCAGAGGAACTTATAAAAACCGGCTCAGAAGCAGAGGCTCGTGCAAGGGGTTTATTCAGAACAGAGGGGAGGGATTACATATTAAAGGACAGGGAATTGATTAGAATAAAATTCAGAAGCGGTTAATTTAATCATTTTAGTATCTCTTTAAGTAATTCTTCCGATTTCTGAAGAAGAGAAGTTGCATATTCTACATTGTGAATCCCTCGCCCATACTTAACAAGATTGTAATTGAAGATCGCAATGTTGAATTTTTCTTTTGCCTCATCAGAAAGTTTTTTAGAACCTGCAATTTTTATTAGATTTTCGACTCGCTTTTCATAACTTTTAATTGTGCTCCTCCATTCATCAAGAATACCTTTATACTCAATACCATGGCAGCTTAGACATGCTGCCTCGATTGGTTTATATGTAAAACCTTTCAGTTCCGGAGATGGGCTTTTATCACGCTCTATATGACAGGCAACGCAATCAACTTTAGCCAAAAACATTGATGATGGCATATCTTCTGCTTCTTTACCTCCTGTGCCACTGTAAATCATTTTTTGTGCTTCATGCATATTTAGATGGCAGGAAAAACAATCGTTCTTCAGCGGAGTGATATCGGTTGTAACCTTATGGTTTATTTCTGTATGACACTGGAAACATTCAACTTTGTGGGTGGTAACATGAATATCGTGAATAAATTTGTGGTCGTTGAACTTTTCCAGCTTTTCTGGCTCTCCGTGACAGGTCAAACACATTTCTTTTGGAGCCTCTCCTTTTCCCTGGACAACATTGAAATGGCACTTTTCGCATTCAACACCTCTCTCTACAAAATCAGTATGGGTGTAAGAGATATTACCAAACACTATTTCCTTTTCCGGTGGAGTGTGACATATTGTGCATCGTGAAATAGGAGAAGGACTGCCGTCATCTTCCGGTTTGAAGTGGCATATAAAGCAAACACTCTCTGTGACAGCTATATGAGAACCAACAACAATTTGAGAATGACATGAAGTACATTTTAATTTCCTTCCTCTTCTCATCTGCATAAGATGCGGCTTATGGTCAAATATTACATCTTTTTTAAACTTCGTTTTACCTTCAAGAAGCCTTCTTTCATGACAGCCCTTTCTTAGACAACTTGAATCCTCTATTTCAGCGTATGGCTTGGTGCCGTAAGTTCTTGTAATGTATTTGAATACCTGAACAGATGCCTGAATCTTTCCCCTGAATTCCTCCGCAAATCCGGGTGGATAATGACAATCAACACACGGGACAAAATTGTGGGAAGACTCTTTCCAGGCTTTATAATAGGGTTTCATTATATGGCAGGTACCACAAAATGGTGAACTTGTGCTGAACTGAAGAAATAATCCTGCACCAATGATGAAAAAGACAAATAACACGATTACAAAGGTTAAAAATCTGGGAGAGAAGTGTAAAATATCTTTTTTATCCGGTGGGACATGAATACCTATAAAATTAAGGACTTTAAGAAGAAATTTTCTTCTCAGAAGCCATTCTTTAAACCGCATTCTTAATCTACCTCCTTTCTTTTGATAAATATCAGAACGGCAGTCAACAGGAAAACAACTATATTTATGACAAACATTACCCTTCTATCTCTCCACTCAACTAATTTCATTTTTATCATTTCCTTTACTTCCTCCACCGCAATTGTGACATCTTCAATGTATGCTTTAAAATTGCTTTCATTTAGAGTATGAATAACTGTAAGAGCTTCAATTACCAATCCCTTAGCTTCATCCAGTTTTATTCTTTCCTTATCAACATCAAACCCTTTAACCCTCGCTCTTTCCAGCCATTCCTCTGCGGATTTAATCTCTTCTTCTGCCTGAATAACAAGTTTTTTAAGCCTTTCGCCAAGTTTTTGCGGTTCACTTCCTTCGGTGTGGCAACCTTTACATCCCATTCCTTCTCCAAATTCGTCTGTAATAAATATATCATGAGTTGGTTTTACAACTTTGTGATGACCATGGCAACCTGAACATCCCCTTGTAAGTTCAGGGATTTTAGCATGCGGACTTTTCTTGAAGTATTCATCCTGAGCCATATGACATCTTCCACAAACCTCATGAATGTTCTCAACCTGAGGGGGAAGGGCACCATGTATCCCATGGCAATCCGGACAACCCGGGCCTCTC
>JBBIVP010000018.1:11991-18793 GCA_037439705.1 bacterium | reverse complement strand
CTCCTATATATGAAGAAAGGTCAACCTCCGTTTTCCTCCAGACTGTGTTTATACCTCCAAATGTTGCAATCGTCGTCCAGTTTGTCCCATCAAGGGATACCTCAACATAACCGTAGTCTCCACTTCTTAAGTAGCGTTTCTGATAGAATGAGAGCTTCGCATAGTTTGAATAGTTTGATAAATCTATAAATGTATTTGAGCCAAAATAACAATCATTGTCTACTGAAGATGGTCCAGATATGACATTATAAGCCCAGCTAAATGGTGCTGAATAGTAATCATTATAATCCTCAACCCACAATTCATCACCTGGAAGAGTTTCATTTCCTATTGGGCATATATTCTGAAACTCATAGTTTGATGGGTCATCCCCTGGCTCCCATGCAGGAGAACTTGCTGCGAATGTCCATATATAAGGGGATGTCATTGGATTTCCTGCTAAATCCTTTACACCATCAATATAGGCTGTATATGTCGTCCATCCCTCAAGGTAGTTATTTGGGGTAAAAGTAGCTATGTAATTGATTGAATCGTAGGTTATCTTCCCTGATATTTCATTTCCGTTTTCATCAAATAGTTTGAAAGTTGTTGTATTAATGGTTGAGGAATCAATTGCCTCTGAAAAATATGCATAGATTGATGTGGTTGGGTCTGCTGTTGAGCCATTTAGTGGAAATACTGAAATAATCTCAGGTGGAATTGTATCAGGAAGTGAACCGGTTGTGAATTGCCAGGCTGGTGATGGAAGGTTTGCGAGATTTCCAGCAAGGTCACTTATTCCTGAAATGTAAACATAATAGGTGGTTGTTGGTGAGAAATCGGTTGCAGGAGTAAGAAAAATTGTTTTTGACAGAATATCGTGGGTAACTGTTGCAGTTATTGGGGTTGATGAACCCTCTTTTATTACATAAAATGTTGATTCATTAACAGTCAATGGGTTAACTATTTCATTGAATACAGCATAAATGCTCGCATTGATTGGAGCATCTGTTCCTGTTGGGGAATAGACAAGAAGGGATGGAGGTGATGTATCAGGGGTGGCAGTTGATGACACATCAAAGGATGAAAAGAAGTCTTCTTTTAAAAGGTTATCATATACGCTTCTTACTCCAGTTGAAGGGTCTGAAAAAACCCTTACCTCATAAAGTCCACTCTGTTCAAGGGAAGATGATGGTGTAAAAATTGCTGTTCTTGTCCTATCATCGTATTGAACACTTCCTGTTATCTCTGTTTCATCCCCTGTAGTTGGGTCTATCTTAATGAGTTTTATGCTTGTTGTGTTTATTGTTGATGAAGACATTGGCTCACTGAAGGAAATGAGCATCTTTCTGTTTGTCCAGTTAACGGTTGTTCCTGATTCAGGGTAAATGTATGAGACATATATGAAGACGCTTATTAAAACGCTGTCCGTTCCATAACACCCAGACGGAGATGTGGCGCTTAAGGTGTAATTGGTTGTAGTATATGGGCAAATAGTTGGCTGGGCGAGGTTTTCTTGAGAGGAAAGAGAAGGGTCAGAGGGGGAGGATGTCCAGAGGTATGAAAAATCTGCCTGTGGAGGGCTTCCAATCTGAATGCATAGAGATGTATATACCCATCCATCCGCTCCTGCGTCAGCAGGATTTATGATGGATATCAATGATGAATAATAATCCTCACAGAGGTTTGTGTCCCTTACGAGGAGTGAAGGGGTATATGTGCCTGGAGATGGGTACAGATGTGATGGAGAGGATTCCGTTGATGTATATGAGTCTCCAAAGTTATAAAGGTATGATAAGCCAGTCCCTGATGAATTATCTGTAAACTGAACAGGAAGTGAGAGGCACTGAGAGGTTGTTGCTAAAAATTGTGCAACGGGATTGTTGAAAACAGTAACCGATGATGAATAGATATCAAAACACCCATAAAAGTCTTCAATCAAAAGACTTGCCGTGTAATTTCCAGGATTTGTATAAATATAATTTGGATTTCTTTCACTTGATGAATCTTCTGATGTAAATGGGTCTCCAAAATCCCAAAGATATGAAACTATTGGTGCATAAGAGGAAGATGACAGGTCTGTAAAATTGATGGGAATTCTATTTTCATAGCCATCATGAAAACACTGTGGCGAATCTGATGTGAAAAGGGCTTGAGGAGGAAGCCTTATAGAAACTGCTGATGTAGCAGTAAGTGGTTCAGGTGGACAGGAGTTTGTATCAACAACTGAAAGAATGACATTATATGTTCCTGGAGAAGAATAGTTCTGGGAATCCCACAGGAATGAATATGGAGGTGTTCCACCTGTTATTGTTGATGAAAAATCAACAGAACCCGTTCCGCACCTTTCCTGTTCGGAAGGGGTTATAAATAGGGTCAATGGATTGGGATTGACATAGATGGTAACCTGGTCAGAGATTGTATTTGGAGCGGAATCTGTAACGGTCAAGGTATATGTAATTGTTGAGGATGGTGAGGCAATGGCAGGAGAGGTTAATGGGTCAGAAAGCCATGTTTGAGGCGCCCAGAAATATGTGTATGGAGGAACTCCACCTGTTGCAGGAAAACCTATCTCAACGCTTTCGCCCTCACAGATAGTTCTGTCAGAACCAGCGCTTACGCTTAATGCATCTGTGATGGAGACATTCATAGAGTCCGTACTTAAAGATGGGTCAAAACATCCCTTTGAATCCGTAACCTCAAGGGTATATGTTATTGTTTCAATTGGGGCAGTTGATGGGACTGTTATGAGAGGATATGGCTCTGTTGTTGATGAAATGTAATTTCTCAGTGGATTTTCTTCCCAGAAATATGTATATGGTGAAACGCCACCTGATACATTTCCTCCTATTGTGGTCTGACCGCCCCTTCCAACAATTTTGTCATTTCCAAGAATTACTGATGGAGGATTTGTTATTTCAAGGATTTCTTCGCCTGTATCAGAACATCCTGTTTCTGACACATAAGCTGTAAGTGAAACCAAATAATTTCCAGAGCTTTCATAGGCATGAGAAGGCTGAAAATTCGGTGATGTGCTACCGTCACCAAATGACCACAGGTATGTATCTGCACCAACGGACTTATTTATTGTTGATATGGTTGAGTTCACGCACAGATTTCCAGATAAATCAAAGTCTGCAATTGGTGAATCATAAATTGTTACTGGCATTGAGAATGAATCATAACATCCGAAGGTGTTGTATGCGTTGAGTGATACATTGTATGTTCCAGGGTTTATGTAAAAATGAGATGGATTTTCCTCTGTGGAAGAGCCTCCATCGCCAAAGTTCCATTGATAAAAATTTGCTCCTGTTGAGTTATTTGTAAAATTTACAGAGTATCCGTAACAAATTGGAGCATTTGATGTAAAATTGGAATCAGGAGATGGCTTTACCCATATCGTTGATGTGATGGATGAGTAGCATCCCTTATCGTTAAATGCCATGAATGAAACAGTATAGGTATCTGATGAAGAATATGTATAATTCGTTGATAAGAGAGGAAATGTATTTCCATCACCTGTTGATATGGAATAATAGGTTATTGGATATGGTGAGGAATAATTTCCCAAGATGTTCGTTCCTTCGCCGAAACATACAGGTGCTGGATTTAAAGATAAAGAAACGATGGGATTTGAATAGACATTGAAGGTAAGGCTTTTTTCTGAAGAACAGCCATTTGAATCAACAACCCTTGCCCTTATTTTATATGAACCTGTTGAAGAAAAAGTATGAACTGTAGAAGAAGCTCCTGAGACAAAGCTTCCAGTTCCAAAATCCCAGTAATGGCTGAAAGGTGATGTTCCTCCATAGTATTCAAGGGTAAATGCTGCATCTCCGCTTCCACAAAGTGATTGTGGATTTGAGCCCAATGAAACAGCATAAGGAGAGGGATAAATCCTTACAGGATGGGTTATAGAATCATAACATCCCGATTCCTCCTGAACAGTGAGGGTTATTACATAATCTCCAGGATTTTCGTAGATGTGCGATGGGCTGTAAATGGTGGATGTGGAGGAATCTCCGAAATCCCACAATACAGAAATGATATTTCCTGATGAGAGATTGAATGGTTCAACCGGAATCCTGTTTCCCGCACTGTCAAGATAGCATGTATTTCCAACAATAAAATCCGCGACGGGTGAATTCAGAACTTCAATTAACTTCTCTTCCTTTGTTCCGCATCCATTAGCATCGTAAAGATATAACCTCACAGTATATGTGCCAGGGGATGAATAAGTGACTGTAGGTGATGGGGAGGTTGAAGTAGAACCATTTCCGAAGTCCCAGAGTTAGGTATATGGTGGAGTTCCACCACCTACATCCGCTTCAAATCTAACTTCCCCTGGACCACACCTTGATTCTGGAGATATTATTGAAAAAATTGTGGGAACTGGAAAAATTGTAACAACATCCCTGTAAGCAGAATTACAGCCTTCAGCACTCATAACAGATAAAGATACATTGTAAGAACCATCGTTGGAAAAGATGTGTGAGGGATTTTTTAATTCAGATATATTCCCATCCCCAAAATCCCAGAGATAGCTTAATACAGCACCTGTTGACATATCTTGAAAGTTTAAAATCCTATAATTCCCATCAATGTCCTTCAAACACTGTGGAGCAGGAGGAACAAAGTATGCATAAACAGGAGGATTTACAAAAACAGTCACTGAATCTAAAAATGAACACCCTGTTTCTTTGTCCTTAATTGTTAATGTATAGACTGTATCTTCCAAAGGATGTGCGAGGGTAATTGGAGAATCTGGATTATCAAGCGTCTCCTGAGGCGTCCAGAAATATGTGCAATCCGAACTCCCTCCTTCTCCTATCTCAACGCTTTCACCACCACATATAACCTTATCATCTCCTGCACTTCCAGAGGGCTTAGGATTTACTTTTATCTTCACACTCTTTGTGATGCTAATTTTATTTATTCTGTCAGTAACCTTTAAATAAATCTCTAAGTCTTTTTCTCCTTTTATTGTTTGAACTGGGGATGTCGGGTTAGAAAAAATTTCCTCTGGAGACCATTGATAAGAATACCTTTCTGTATCAATTGGTTGAGGCGGTATCTGAATTTCCTCGCCCTCACAGATGGTTATGCTTTCAGGTATTTTAAAAATTGGAAGATATGGGGCGCGAGGTGGATTTCCATCACAACCAATTATAAAGATTCCCACTCCCACAATCCACTTTTTCATCAGAGTATATTATATCATAAATTTTTGGCATTTGTCAATAATTTGAACTCTTTTAGGTTAAGAGATAGTATCCAGGGATGTAAGGTATGGAAAAGGAGTCCGCTTGTAAGGTGATTAAGGTCTTAGAAGAACCCAAAGAATATTTCCTGCACTGCGAGGGCATTTTAAAAGAAAAACGATAAGGAAGGCGTTGAAGAGACCTATGAGGGAAAACTAATAAAAGTGAATACTTTCTCCTTCCCGATAGAGTATTTAAAATCCACCGATAAAGATTTTTCTTTATTTTACTTTTGAAAACAATATAATTATTTCCATGACAGGCGGAAGGCTCCTTGTTGAATGCCTTCTAAAGGCTAAAGTAAAAAGGGTTTACGGAGTCGTTGGCACCTCTGTGCTTGATTTTGTTAATTCCCTTTATGAAGTAAGAGATAAAATAAGGTATATCTCCGTGAGACACGAACAAACTGCATGTTCAATGGCAGATGCAGAAGGAAGGCTCACAGGAAAACCGGGAATTGTCCTTACTCATTCAGGGGCAGGAACACTTAACATTGCCCTTCCAATTGCCATAGCAAGCAAAGATTGCTCTCCTGTAATTGCCATCACCGGTGGAAAAAGAAGGGGAAAAAGGGGAAGGGATGGTTTTCTTGAAATCGACCATAAGGGAGTTTTTCAGAATATATGCAAAGGAGTATTTTGTGTGGAAAATGTAGAAGACATTCCTCAGATTTTTTCCAGAGCCTATAAAACATCCATCACGGATGCAAAAGGTCCTGTAATGATTGAAGTGCCTGAAGATGTCTGGATTGAAGAAAAAAGTGTAAAAGAAATAGATATTGACCTTACTCCATCTCCCTTATCCTCTCAGGATGAGGAAGGAATCCGGATGTATTATTCCTTCCTTAAAACCTCAAAAAAGCCCCTTGTGATAGCAGGTGGAGGAGCAAATAACGAAAAAACAGTCTCTAAACTTTTGATGTATATAGAAAAAAACTCCATACCGGTAGTGACTACCGGTAATGGAAAGGGAAGCATTCCTGAAACTCATCCACTCTGCCTGGGAAGGGCTGGATATGCGGGAGGAAATCCAGCAGCAGATTATGCTTTCAAAAATGCTGATTTTATACTCCTCCTTGGATGCACGCTCTCTGACATGCTCACCTACGAAGACACATGGCTACCTTCTTCTCAAAAAATTATAATGGTAAATGCTGATGAATCTGTTTTAAGAAAGGTTTATCCCGTGGAAATCTCTCTAAAAATCCATTCCGATGCTTATATCTTTCTTGGAAAAATTTTGGAACTTCCCGAAGTCAGAACAGATGGAAACTGGATTGATGAATTGAAAGTAAAAAGGAAAGAGTGGGAAGCAATTTTAGAAAACTTTGCTGACCCAGATAAAAAACCGGTCTCTCCTGCTTTTGTTCTGAAAAAATTAAGGGAATTCCTTCCTCACGATGCAATAATAACTACCGGTCAGGGAATTCATTTGCTTTACGCAAATTACTATCTCACATGTTATAAACCAGGGACATTTCTTTCTTCCAACAACTTCGGAGCAATGGGTTTTGGCTTTCCTTCAGCTCTCTCCGCAAAACTACTCTATCCTGAAAAAGAAGT
>JBBIVP010000018.1:9238-11981 GCA_037439705.1 bacterium | reverse complement strand
ATACTCGGCGATGGTGATTTTATGATGACCCTTCAGGACTTAGAAACTGCTATCAGAGAAGGAATAAATGTGAAAACTTTCATATTTAACGACAACTCATACAGGGTTCTTTTTGCGACACAGATGATAACCTTAGGAACATCTTATGGAACAGAACACTCAAATCCGGATTTTCTGAAACTTGCATCCGCATTTGGAGCAGTGGGATACAGGATAGAAAAAACAGAAGATATTGAAAATATCCTGAAAGAAGTTATTAAGGAAAAAAAGCCATGCGTGGTGGAAATCCCTGTGGACAGATATGATTTTCCACCTGTAAATACAGAAGCAATACTTGGAATGAAAAGGGGGTAAAAATGGAAAAAATAACATTAGAATACGGAACTCAACTGCTTGAAATTGAAAAGCCAAAAAATACAGTTGAGATTCTGTATGCCAATCCTGTAGAAGGGGTAAAAAATATGGAAGAAGAATTCAGAAGGGCTCTTAAAAATCCTGTAGGAACTCCCCCACTTTCAGAGATAGTAAAGGGAAAAAGAAAAATAGCACTTGTTGTAAGCGACAGAACAAGAATATATCCGAAAAAGGGAATGATATATGCCCTTCTTGAAGAATTAAAAGGGATACCTGATGAAGGTATTACTATTGTAATAGCCAATGGAAACCATGAAATAGACAGAAGAAGTCTTGACCAGCTTGGAGAGGATATATGCAAGCGGTTCAAAATAGTTCAGCATAACTCAATGGATGAAGCAAATCTTCAATATCTTGGAAAAACTTCAAGGGGAACTGAAGTGTGGGTGAACAAAGAGGTGGCATCCGCAGATGTGAAAATCCTTCTTGGAAATATAAAACCTCACTATTTTACAGGGTATTCAGGAGGTGCAAAGAGCCTTCTTCCGGGAGTAAGCGGATTTTACACCATTGCAAACAACCACATGATGAAACCACTTCCCAATGCAAGACTCGGAATAGTTGATGGAAATCCCATAAGGGACGATATGGAAGAAGCGGGAAGGATAGCAGGCATTGATTTCATATTCAATGTGGTAATGAACGATAAAAAAGAGGTGGTGAGGGCTGTAGCAGGCGACCTCGTAAAGGCTCACAGGGAAGGTGTAGTTTATGCAAGAAAGGTGTGTGAAGTAAAAACAAGAAAACAGGCAAAAATTTGCATTGTTTCAGATAGTGGAACAACAAGCATAAATGTTTATCAGGCATCGAAACTTGTTCCACCAGCAGGAAAAACTCTGGGAGAAGGACCGGGAGTGGTAATAATATGTTCCGAATGCAATGAAGGATACGGCTCATCTTTGAATGTAATAAACGAAATGATTTACAGAATAGGACTTACCAATTACCTTCCTGAAAAACACTGGATTTTCCTCATTTCTTCCCTTAAAGAGGAAGAAGTAAAGGAAACATTCTGTAGATATGCTCCTTCCGTTGAAGAAGCACTTAATTATGCTTATGAACTGGCTGGAAAAGAAGCTCCTGTTTCCATAATTCCCAAAGGCGGGCTCGTCCTGCCCGTTTAAAAAAATGGATGAATCCAAACAATCATTAAAAACTGCAACCCTTATAGTTGCCACCCTTGGAGCTTTCCTTACTCCATTTATGGGGTCATCAATAAATGTTGCCCTTCCTTCAATTGCAAGAGAACTTTCAATGAATGCACTACTTTTAAGCTGGATTCCCACATCCTATCTTCTATCCTCGGCGGTTTTTCTTCTGCCTTTCGGAAAGCTTTCGGATATTTATGGGAAAAAAAGGATTTTTAAATGGGGGATAATAGCCTATACCATTTTTTCTTTCCTAACAGGTATTGCCGGTTCTTCAGAGGTTCTTCTTGCCTTTCGTTTCCTTCACGGAATAGGAGGAGCAATGATTTTTGGAACGAGTGTCGCCCTTGTGTCCTCTGCATTTGAACCTGGAGAAAGAGGAAGGGCTCTTGGAATTACCACCGCCTCCACATACATAGGACTTTCCGCAGGCCCATTCATAGGAGGCATTCTAACCCAGCATGTAGGATGGAGAAGTATTTTTTTCTTCAACTCCATCCTTGGATTTTTCACCCTCTTGATTCTCATCTGGAAATTGAAGGGTATAGAGGTTGAGATGAGGAAGGAAAAATTCGACCTGGAGGGAGCGATAATCTATGGATTTGTTCTCATAACTTTTATGCTTGGATTTTCCTATATCTCAAAGAGAGAGGGGATTTTTCTTATCCTTTTGAGCATTTTATTTTTTATGATTTTTCTCAAAACCGAGGAAAAAAAAGAAAGCCCCATGCTGGATACAGAACTTTTTAAAAATAACAGGGCTTTTTCCTTTTCAAATCTTGCAACATTTATCCATTACAGCGCCTCATACTCTGCTGGATTTTTGTTGAGTTTATATCTCCAGTTCATAAAGGGACTGGATGCAAGGACAGCAGGATTGATTCTTATGACAAGACCTGTTGTTATGGCTTTGTTTTCTCCTTTTAGTGGAAGGGCTTCTGACAGAATTGAACCAAGAATCCTTGCCTCATCCGGGATGGGATTAACTGCTTTTTGTTTTTTCCTTTTCATATTCCTTAAAGAAAACACACTGCTTATTTATGTGGTTTTTAACCTCCTCCTCCACGGAATAGGATTTGCACTCTTTACCTCTCCAAACACAAATGCGGTAATAAGTTCTGTAGAAAGAAAGGACTATGGAATCGCTTCTGCAACCCTTGCGGTAATGAGATTGACAGGGC
>JBBIVP010000018.1:5607-9140 GCA_037439705.1 bacterium | reverse complement strand
CAATGGGAATTTCAACAGTCCTCTGCACACTTGGTATATTTGCCTCTTTATCAAGGGGAAATGTGCGGGAGAAAGACTAATTCCTTTGACGATAAGCCTGCGAACTGTAAATAAAATTTAAGAACCAATTATTACATCCAAGTAGATTCATTACATAATCCAAGGAGTATTAATTGAGATGTGCTGGAGAGGAAGGTTTAAAAAAATCCTTAAAATTGGTAAGATATATTAAAAAATGGGATTTAAACTTCCATGAAGAAGGTAATGGTTTTGATGAGCGGAGGGGTTGATAGTGCAGTGAGTGCCCTTCTGCTTAAAGAAAAGGGTTATGATGTAACAGGGATCCATCTTTCTCTATGTGAACCATACGAAGGAGAATATGGCAGATGCTGTTCACCAGTTGATGCCTATGACGCAAGGAGGGCAGCGGATAAAATCGGTATTCCCTTTTATGTCATTAATGCGAGGGATGTTTTCAAGGAATCTGTGATTGACAATTTTGTGAAGGAATACCTGAGAGGAAGAACTCCGAATCCATGTGTTCTATGCAACAGCAGGATAAAATTTGGATACCTGTTAAAAAAGGCACTTTCTTTTGGTTTTGATTTTGTAGCAACAGGGCATTATGCAAGGATAAAGCCTGAAAATGGGTATTTGAAGTTGAAGAAAGGAATAGATGAATCAAGGGATCAATCGTATTTCCTTTTTGAACTAAATCAGGAAAACATGCGGTATATAATTTTTCCACTTGGAGAGATGCTAAAATCTGAAGTGAGGGAAATTGCGAAAAAATACGGGCTTCCGCAGAGTAAAAAAAAGGAAAGCAGGGGGATATGCTTTGTTGGTTCTCAAGACCACTTTAAATTTATAAAAGAGAAAGAGGGGATTGACGGAAGCGGAGAGATAATGACCCTGACTGGAAAAATTATAGGATACCATGATGGGTATTATAAGTACACAATAGGGCAGAGGGAAGGACTTGGGGTTGCAACGGGAAAAAGACTTTATGTGGTAAAAATTGAGCCTGAGACCAGAAGGGTATATGTGGGTGAGGAAAAAGATATATACGGGACGAAGGTGATTTTAAAGGATTTCAACTGGACAGGAGAGGAAATTAAAATCCCGTTTGATGCCATGGCAAAAATAAGATACAAACATCACATAGCATTTTCTAAGGTTTACCCTTTTGATAATTTTGTTGAGGTAGTTTTTTATGAGCCTCAGAGAGCCATTACACCCGGACAGGCATGCGTCCTTTATTCTGGTGAAGATGTAATAGGAGGGGGATGGATTGAAAGGGTGATTGAATGAAAAAGGTTTTCATAAAAACAATAGGCTGCAGAACAAATAGAGCAGATTCATCAAGACTTTTAACAAGATTGATAGAAGCAGGCTGGGAGGTTGTTGATAGAGAAAAGGAGGCTGATTTGATCATAGTGAATTCCTGTGTTGTAACTTCAAAGGCTGAAAGGGATATGAGGAATTCCATATACAAAGCAAAAAGGCTTTCTCCTTCAGCAAAAATTGTTCTTACCGGATGTTTTCCGCAGGTTTATGGAGAAATTCCTGGTGTTGACCTTATTCTCGGAATAAAAGAGAGGGAGGAGATTATACAGTATTTAGACAGAACAGGGATTTTCATTTCCCCTTTATCTGACCTCAAAGAAATTTCTCCACCCTATGAATGGTATCAGGAAGGAACCAGGGCTTTTTTAAAAATTCAGGACGGCTGCGACAATTTTTGTTCTTATTGTATTGTTCCGTTTGCCAGGGGAAAACCGAGAAGTTTGAGTTCCAAAGATATTCTTTCCGCCCTTAAAAGATTTTCCGAACTCGGTTATAAAGAAGTGGTTCTTACCGGAATAAGGCTTGGAGCGTATGGAAGTGACAGGGAAGAAAAAATTTCTCTGGCGAAACTTATAGAGATGATAGATAGCGAGAAACCGGTTGAAAGAATAAGATTGAGTTCGGTTGAGCCAGATGATATTGATAATGAATTCATAAATGTTGTTAAAAATTCAAAAATCCTTGCAAAGCACCTTCATATTCCGCTTCAGAGTCCTTTTGATTCAGTCTTAAGGCTTATGGGAAGAAAGTATTCCTTTTCTGAGTTTGCAGAGACAGTGAAGAAGATAAAAGAGGGGACGGACAATTTTTGTATAGGCACTGACATCATTGTTGGATTTCCGGGTGAGGAAAATGAAAATTTTGAAAGGGGCTATGAATTATTAAAATCTCTTCCTGTTGATTACTTTCACATATTCTCTTATTCTCCAAGGAAGGGAACAAAGGCATATTCTATGAAATCCAACATGAAGCCAGAAGAGGTGAAGAGGAGGGTTGGAATTTTGAGAAGATTGGGAGAAGAAAAAAGAAAAAATTTCATAGAAAGACAGATCGGTAAAAGGGAAAAGCTCATAGTTGAGGAGGTTGATGGTGAATTTTCTTATGGTCTTACAGGAAATTACATAATGGTGAGAATTACTTCTTTACTTGTTAAAAATCAAGTTTACAATGTTTTAATTACAGGTCTGAGAGATGGAACGGCAGAAGGACAGCTGGAATCTTGAATTACTGCAGGAAAGAATAGGGTACAAATTTATAGATTTAACACTTCTTAAAAAATCTCTTACCCATCCTTCCTACATGGAGAGCAATCACAGAGAATGGCAGAGGCTGGAGTTCATTGGCGATGCGGTGATAAACTTTTTTGTCTCAAAAGGGATATTTAATAAATATCCTGATATGGATGAAGGAGGGATGACCCTTTTGAGGTCAAGGCTTGTTGGAAACTATTACCTTGCAAAGGTGGCAAAGAAGTTGAGGATTCAGGAGTTCATAAAAATAGGGGAAGGCGAAGAGAGAGTAGGCGGAAGAGAAAAAATTTCCACTCTTGGAAATACCCTTGAGACATTGGTTGGAGCCATTTTCCTTGATGGTGGTGAGATTCCAGCAGAGAATTTTGTAAAGAAGCACATCCTGAGATATGGATTGAGATTGAAGGGAGTTATAGACCCAAAGACAACCCTTCAGGAGATAGCAATAAAAAAATTTGGTATTTTTCCTAAATATACCATAGTAAGCGAAAAGGGTCCTCCGCACAGAAAGAAGTTCAGGGCGAAGGTGGTTCTTAGAAATTTTGTTTCTTATGGAATTGCTTCCAGCAAGAGGGAAGCCCAAAAAAGAGCGGCAAAGAACCTTTTGAAGAAGATAAAATAAATGTTAATTTTAAAGGCTTACCCATAATTTGCTTTTTTTCGTGAAGGATGATAAAAATTTAAAGATGGAAAGTTCATCATTCATTTCAGAAAAAAAAGGATTTTTCGTGGTTATTGAAGGGATTGAGGGAGCAGGAAAAACTACTCAGGCAAAAATTCTGGAAAAAAAACTTAAAAAAGAAGGTTATGATGTTTTAAGGATAAGGGAGCCCGGTGGAACATGGCTTGGAGAAAAGATAAGAAGAATTTTGCTTTACTCTTCAAAGAATCTGTCCTCTAAAGCGGAACTCACACTTTATCTTTCAGCAAGGGCCC
>JBBIVP010000018.1:0-5596 GCA_037439705.1 bacterium | reverse complement strand
ATTATAGAGGAAATAATCAAACCCTCCCTTGATGAAGGAAAAATTGTTGTTGCTGACAGATATGTTCATTCCACCATCGCTTATCAGGGATATGGAAGGGGTTTACCGATTTCTGAAGTTAAGAATTTTTCTCTTTTTATAGTCGGGAACTTTTTTCCAGATATTGCCTTTTTGATTGACATTCCGCCTGAGTTAGGTCTAAAAAGGGTAAAGGGTTTTGACAGGTTTGAATCCCTTCCACTTGATTTTCATAGAAGGGTAAGAGATGGGTATCTTAAAATTGCAAGAGAGAAGTGTTTCAGAATGGAAATAATAAATGGAACGATGAAGATTGAAGAAATTTCAGAGATTTTGTATCAGAGCACCATAAGAGCCATAAAGAGAAAATATGAAGCTGGTAGGGCATAAAAATGCTGTTTCCCTTCTAAAATCATTTATGAAAAAAACCAAAACCGCTGACGCTTTTATATTTGCCGGTCCAGCAGGTGTGGGAAAGAAAAGGGCTGCGAAAATTTTTGCCATATCCCAGATATGTGAAAGGGGAGAGGTTTTGGAACCATGTTTTTCCTGTGATAACTGCAGGAGAGCAATTAAGGAGAATCATCCATCAATAATAGAAGTTGTGCCGGAAGGAATTTCAATAAAAAGGGAAAGGTTGAAGGAGGTTCTTGAAGAACTTCAATTCTAACCTTATACTGGAGATATGAGATTTGTAATATTTGATGATGGAGAAATTCTTACTGTAAAAAGTTCGAAGATGCTTTTGAAGACAATTGAAGAACCTCCTCCCGGAGTCTTCATTATACTGATTACGAGCAGTATAAGAAGAATCCTTCCTACAATCAGGTCAAGGTGTAAACACATTTATTTTGGGCTTTTAACTGATGATGAAGTTGCGCAGGTTTTTGAACTGGAGGGAATTCCAAAAGAGGAAATTTTTATAAAGCTTGCCGACGGGAGCCCTGGTGCTGGAATCTCCCTTATGAAAGAATTTTCAAAAGATATAAGCATTTTTGAAGAAATTTATCAGATGGTTAAAGTTACCTCCATAAAAAGGGTTCTGGAACTTTCCGATGCCCTTGTGGGCAAAAGAGAACAGATAATTGACCTTCTTGAATTGTTCAAACACTGGCTCGTCAAATCTAAAATTTTTCCAGAGAAGACTGTTTCTCTTTATGAGAGGGTTGATACAGCCTGTGGTGAGATAAGAGCGAATGCCAACAGGTCTCTCACAATCACAAAGCTCCTCATTGACCTCGCAAGAATAGCTGTTTGATTTATGTTTTGATTTGGCAAAATTTCTGGAATGGTATAGCTGTTGATGGTGGGGAGAAAAGTTAAGATGTGTGCGAGATTAAAGAGTGAGAGGGGAATGAAACAAATCCCTTGGTCTAAAAAGCCCCTTAAATTTTCTCATTCAAACTCATAAAATGTCGCATATGTATATAACTTATACATGATGATTTATTATCTCTTGTTATTTGGTATAATTTGATGTAAAATACTACAAAAAAACGAGGCAGGAGATGAAAACGATAGATTACAAAAAGTGGAGTTCAAGCAAAACCGCAAAGACGAAACTAAATCCCAAAATTTTTGCGACAAAAACAGTTGGTGAGCTTATTTCACTGGCATCAAGGTTGTGGCCTAAGAGAACCTACCTTATTTTTGCTCCCACTGGTGAGCAGTTTTCATATTTTGAATTTTACCTTCATTCAATGAAATTTGGAGAGGCTTTGAGAAATCTCGGTCTTGAAAAAGGTGACAGGCTTGCGCTCTTTATGAAGAATTCTCCCGATTATTTAGCCTGTATCTTTGCGTGCGCTAAACTCGGGGCGATCCAGGTTCCAGTGAACTGGTATTATAAAGAAAAGGAAGTCCAGTACATTCTTTCAAATTCTGAGGCAAAAATTCTCGTATGCGATGACGACCTTCTCCAGATTGCTGAAAAGGTAAGGACTTCCCTTCCATCTTTAAAAACAATTGTTCCCACCTCTGAATTGAGGATGAAGGCAGAAAAAACGACAGGGAGATTAAGGGGAATAAGGATAAGTCCGAAAAGTCCGTTTGCCATAATATATACATCAGGAACAACAGGGATGCCGAAGGGAGCTGTTCTTTCCCATCATTCCTATCTTTTAGCAGCAAAAGCTATTTCCCTCTGGCCAATAGAAGAAATGGAAAGCGATTATACCTGTCTTCCATTGTTCCATATAAATGCTCAAATCTATTCGTCCCTGGGAATGATGGTTTCGGGAAAAACACTGATTCTTTCTGACAAGTTCAGCCCTCAGAAGTTCTGGGAGGAAATAAGAAAATATAAAGCTACAACATTTAATGCACTCGGTTCGCTTATGCAACTTCTCTTTTCACTACCTTCTTCACCTTCAGATAGAGACAATCCTGCAAAATATGTGATTGTTGGAGGAACCCCAAAGGAACTCTGGGAAGCCTTTGAAGAGAGATTCGGGGTTACTGTGCTTGAAGGGTATAGTCAAACAGAAGACCCGCTTCCTTTTTTGAATTATCCTTCCAAGGATGGAAGGGTTGTTGGGTCGTTTGGGATTCCTGCTTTCTGGGATTTAGGACATGAAGCAAAAGTTATTGGTGAGGATGGTAAGGAGGTTAAACCCGGTGAAAAGGGAGAGCTAATAAGGAGAAGCCCTTGCACAATGCTTGGATACTGGAAGGATAAGGATAAGACAGCGGAGACAATTGTGAATGGATGGCTTTACAGCGGAGATATTGTGACAAGAGACGAAGCTGGGTTTACATACTTTGTTGAAAGGAAGAAGTTCATAATAAGAAGGTCGGGAGAAAACATTGCTGCGTGGGAGGTGGAGGCTGTAATAAAAACCCATCCAGCAGTTAAGGATTGTGCAGTAATTCCTGTGCCTGACCCGATAAGGGGAGAAGAGGTGAAAGCGATTGTTCTTCCAAAGGAAAATATTAAAAAAATTGAGCCTAAGGAGCTCGTTCAATATGTGGGAAGGGAACTGGCTTATTTTAAGGTGCCGAGGTATATTGAAATTGTTTCTTCTTTACCATATACACCTACAGGCAGGATAAAAAAGCACGAACTCATTGCAAAAGAAAAAGAATTAAAAAACCATGGATGGGACAGAGATAAGGAATATCCGGGATGGAGGGAGAAGGTTAAGTAATATTTTAAAAACTTAAATTCTTCGGAACTGTCCCTTATAATAATCAAGCAAGATAAGAAGGATTCCAAAAAGTGGAAATAATGATGTCCCAAAAAATGCGGTTTTGAAGGAATAGAGCTGTGAGAAATAGCCAAATGTTATGGGAGCAAGAAGGGTGCCCAGGTTAAACGCACCGATGTAAAATCCAGTAGCAACATTTATTAAATAGTTAGGAGCTCTGTTAAGAACTTCTCCATTTATTGATGGATAGGCAAGTCCTTCTCCAAAACCATAAATAATTGCTGAAAGGATGAGAGATGAAATGGAGTTCATACGAGCAATTAGCATGATAGCTACCGAGATGAGAAAGAATAAAACAGGAGTTCTTTTGTGAAATTCAATTTTTTCAGAAACACTCCCGAGAAGAAATCTTATTACAATTGCTGTAAGGGTATAGGCTGTGTAGAAAATTCCTACTTTTTCAATTCCTTTTTCCACACTGTAGATGGGAAGAAAAAAGAAGGTGGTTGAAAATAGGCATCCGAGGATGAAAGAAAGGGACAATAGATATTTTAAAAATTTTAAGAACTCAATAAGATTGGTTTTCTTTTCAACTTTTTCAGGCTGAATTTGGTCATTTGCAAAGAAGAGGGCGATTATGGAGGCAATGCATCCGGAAAAGGCGGAAGCCATAAATAAGAAATCAAAACTCATTTCTATAATTTTTTCTCCGAGGTATGGTCCAATCATATTTGGAGAAAGAATTGCAATTCCGAAATAACCAAGAAACTCACTTTTTCTTCCAGGAGGTGAAAAGTCACCCGCAAAGGAAGCGCAGGAAACAAAAGAAAATGCAAAAAATGTTCCCTGGAAAATTCTGAGGGTTATAAGTAATGGTAAATCCATGGATTTGACGCAGATGTATAAAAAGGCAACTATGGAAGCCCCGAGAATACCCGTTAAGGCAATTTTTTTTCTTCCCAGTTTTTCTGCAATAATTCCAGTAAGTGGTATAAGAATACAACTTGCAAATCCGGAAGCACCCATTATGAGCCCTATCTCTCCTTTTTTTCCACCTAACTGGTGAATAAATTTTGGAAGAAGTAAAAAGAAACTCATTGATGTGAAGAAGAAAAACGCAGTGGCAGAGGCAAGAATAAAATTTCTGTGTATTTTTCTCATCTTTTCGGATATATTAACATTGCATCTCCGTAGGAGAATAATCTGTATTTTTTTTCAATGGCAGTTTGATAGGCTTTGAGTATTCTGTTTTTGCCTACAAATGCAGATACAAGGACAAGAAGGGTTGATTTTGGGAAGTGGAAGTTCGTAATCAAAAGGTCAATAACCGAAAACCTGAAGCCGGGGACGATGTAAAGTTCAGTAATTCCTTCAAAGGGTTTTAAAATTCCACCTGAGCCCGCTGTTTCAAGAGCTCTTACAACAGTGGTTCCGCAGGCTATAATCCTTCCTCCTGTTTTTTTCGTTTCAATTATTTTTTTCACAACCTCTTCTCCTACGATGCAGTATTCTCCGTGCAGTTTGTGTTTTCTTATATCATCTTCCTTTATGGGTTTGAATGTATCCCATGAGACATGAAGTGTTATTTCCGCAATTTCTATCCCGTGATTTTTGATTTCTTTTAGCAGTTCCTCAGAAAAATGAAGTCCGGCTGTTGGTGCTGCAACCGAACCTTTTACCCTTGCGAATACAGTCTGATATCTCTTTTTATCCATTTCAACAGGCTTTCTTTTTATGTATGGTGGAAGAGGAATTTCTCCTTCCTTTTCAAGGATTTTGTCAATTCTTTTTCCAGAAACAATAACGCTTTTTCTCGGGGTAAATTCCGTAACTTCAAGGGTTGAACCTTCCAAAGTAATAAGTATATCCCCTTCCTTTAACTTTCCCCTGAAAATTGCCTCCCATCTTTCGTCCTCTATCTTTTTTAAAAAAAGAAGTTCCACTTTTCCGCCTGTCTCCTTTTTTGTCCATAATCTTGCCCTTATCACCTCTGTATTGTTCAAAACAAGGAGGTCTCCCTTTTTGAAAAAGGATATTAGGTCGTGAAAAAAAAGATGTAAAATTTTTCCGTCTGGAAGGAGGACAAGCAGTCTTGATTTTTCCCTTTTTTCAGAAGGGTACCTTGCAATAAGTTCTTTCGGAAAGTTGAAAGAATATTCTTCCGTTCTGAACATCAATATATTTTTAAAATATTAACACCTTTATAGTAATGAAAAAGAATCTGCCTGTAGTTATATCCCATTTTTGCCATCTCATAGGCTCCCCACTGACACATTCCAACTCCGTGTCCCATTCCTTCTCCTTTAAAAATTATGGAATCACCTGCCTCTTTAATTTCAAAAATTGTGCTTTTTATCTCGTTATAACCAATAATTCTTCTCAGGTCTTCACCACTGATTATCTTCTTTTTCATTCCATCTGATATGGAAATT
>JBBIVP010000017.1:0-19441 GCA_037439705.1 bacterium | reverse complement strand
ACCTCCTTTTCTACCTCAATATGTTCCTTTTCTTTCTCCAGTCCCGATGCGAGCATTTTCAATTCAGGATTGATGAGCGATTTAGCCCTCGCTTCCTCGTAATATTCAATTGCTTTTTCCAGATTTCCTGCGGAAAGAGACTCTTTCATTTTGTAGGTAAGGAGGTAACCCTCTTCCGCTTTTTTCAATGCCTCAATATATCTATCTCCTTTAAGTTCACACAATTTTCCAATCATATTTTCAATCACAATCTCAAGCTTCCCTTTAGTTCCAGAAACACCTCATCGTCAGGACAAATTGAAAGAACCCTTGTAATGGACTTGTATGCCGCAATGAACTGACCTGTTCTGATATAATTTTCAGTCCTGTTGAGTTCCTCATCCCTTCTGGTCATAAATTTTCGCCTTCTTATAAAAAATACCGAATTTATTGTAACTAATGCGAGAAAGAACCCTCCTCCCGTAAAGGCAGAATACAGCCTTATGAGTGAGGTCTTTTTTATCGCATTTTCCACATCCTTCTGATAATTCCTGAAGGAATCAATATAGGATGGGTGGTAAAACGAAGCATGGCTTGTTATTATAGCGAATGTTTTCAGGTTCATAAGTTTGCAAGTTATCAACACAATTATCTTTTCTTTCTTCCATTTGAGCTCACAGGAGAGGCGAAAATCGGGCAGACTTGCCTTTCCTATAAACCTTTGAAGGATTGCGGACTTTCCACCTATAAACCACTCAATCTCTCCGCTTTTCATTAATTCATCTATGGTCTTCATAATTCTGTCTCTATCATTCCTTCTCGCGACAACCTGAAACCTTTCAGTTATGAGTGCAACAATTATGTCCCTCATTGATTCAAGTTCCTCATTCATACCCACTTCCGATGTAATATCTTCGTATTCAACTGCTCCAAACCATCCATTTTTTTCAGTCTCTTTTATGAGACCCTCGGCAACCAAATTTAGAGCATCCTTCCTGTTGTCCTGCGGAATTTCTGGAAACTCAAACTTTTTTCCTTCAAGGGCTGTCTTCTTGCTTATAAAAGGGGCTGTTGAAAAGATAACAGATGCAATCACCATCCCCCCTACTAATGAGTAATTGAGAACCCTAACCTTTTTCATAAGAGCAGTCTTCAAAAAAATATATTACAATTGAAATGAAAAATAATCAATGACAATTTGTAGAAGAACATAGACATTGTTAGCGGGTGGAAAGGGGTTGGAGATTTGAGCAAAAAGGGATAAAATTAGATGTAGAGGAAAATATAACTTGCTGATTTTATAACACTTTTTTTGACGCAAAGCGTCAAATTTTGCTTGACATTTGTTTTCTGATATGATATTTTTTAAAAAAATTAAGGAGGTGTAAAAATGGCAAAGGCAACAGGGAGAAAAAAGACAGCAAAAAAAGAAAAGAAGGTGGGGTTGCAGGAATGGTTCAAGAAGAGCTGGATAGGAGTTCTGAGCGCAGCAAAATTGCTCTCCGAACAAACTGATAAGATGATTCAGAAACTCATGGAAAGAGGCGGGATTACAGAAACCGAACTGAAAGAATCTCTTGACGGGTTAAGAGGGACAATTGAGGGACTGAGAGCAGATATTGAGAAGAGAGCAAAGGAAATTGAGGAAAGGGTCAGACAGCTCGCCTCATCCTCACCTATCAAGGTTGAGGATTTCAGGAAGTATGTCGAAAACTTCAGGAAAAGGGTCAGTGCCATCTGGAAAAAGTAACCACCTCCTCTTTTTTATAAGGGGGGCATACCTTGCCCTCCTTATTTTCCTCTTCCCAAGAGAGACAGCAATTGCCTTAAAGGAAGAAGATGGATTTAAAAGGGGTTTCTACGAAATATCAAAAAACCACGCTTTATTTGAAAAGATGATTGAGAGATGTAAGGGTCAGTGCTGTGATGCTATCAAAAATTTTGCATCAAAAGGGGAGCTTGACCCCTTAATAATTTATGCTATTATTTATACGGAAAGTTCATTCAAGAGGTTCGCAATCTCAAATAAAGGAGCCATTGGAATTGTTCAGGTAAATCCTGATGTTGGAAGGGAGGTGGCTTACGAGCTGGGAATTCCATTTTCCGAAGAACTCCTTTTTGACTGCGAATACAATCTGAAAATAGGAATACATTATTTCAAGAAGATGCTTGAAATTTTTAATGACATTGAACTTGCATTTGTTGCATATAACATGGGACCAACATATATTTTTAACAAAATAAAAAATAAGGAATTCATCTCCAGAAAATATCTGTCCCGAATAGAAAAATTGCTTGAAGAGGTGAAAAGTTATGAAGATTAAAGAAGGATTTGTAAGGAGTTTTGACGGAGAAAAAATTTTTTACTCAATGAGAGGAGAAGGTCTTCCAATAGTCTGCTGCAATGGGGTAGGGGTTTCAAGGTTTTTCTGGAAATACATAACCGATTATTTCACAAAATGGGGAGCATCTGTTATAACCTGGGATTACAGGGGGCATGGAAGGAGTCCAATTCCAAAGGACATTTCTAATTTTTCAATGGAAACAAATGCAAAGGACATAAACGCAATCCTTGAGCATTTAGGGATAGAAAAGGCTATTCTCATAGGTCATAGCATGGGCGCTCAGGTAATCCTTGAATTCTGGCACCTTTTTCCTCATAAGACACTTGGTCTTGTTCCTGTTCTGGGAACATACGAGCATCCCGCAAACACATTTTTTGACTGGAAAGGAAGCCTATATGTTTTTAAAGCGGCAAAGTATTTGGTGGAAAGGAATCCGGAAATTCCCGCAAGGGTCTGGAGATGGATAATGAACAAAAAGTTTTCCTATCATTTTGCGAGGCTCTTCATAATTCATCCTACTCTGTGCAGTTATGAAGATATGAAACCGTATTTTGAACATCTCGTATCTCTTGACCTCAGGGTATTTTTCAAAATGGCTGATGCCATGCAGAGACATTCAGCGAGCAGTTATTTGAAGAAAATCAACTGTCCTGTTCTTATAATAGCAGGAGAAAAGGATGTTTTCACTCCAATATGGCTTTCTTTAAAGATGCATAAACTCATACCAAACTCTGAGATTCTCATACTCAAACAGGGTAGCCACGCAGGGCTTGTTGAACAGCCAGATTTGATAAACTACAGAATAGAGAAGTTTATAAATGACCACTTTTCCGAATACATAAAGATGTTAAAACCAGTAGAGGAGAAAGATGTCTCCAATTAATTTTTGGAGATTTGATTGAAAATACAAAATCTGATATAAAAAAACAAAATGAATGAAAGATATGATTTTATAACTGTAGGAGGTGGAATTACAGGACTTCAGATTTCAGCCCTCCTCGCAAGTGACGGATTGAACGTCCTTGTGCTGGAAAAGAATAAAGAAGTGGGAGGTAGGGCTTTTGTTCTTGGAAAGGATGGATTTATATTGGATAACGGGATACATTTAATAAGATATGGTCCAAAAAGTGCCACCGCAAAGGTTTTCAGGAAAATAAGAAGGGAATTGAAATTTGTGGATATAGGAAAGTCATACTTTATGGATGAGGATGGTAGCATTAAGCTCTTTCCCACAGGACCAGCCGGATTCATAAAAACAGACATGCTTTCAGCCCGAGAGAAATTAAGTGCCATTGGGATGATGTTGAAAATAAGAAAACTTTCTCCAGAAAAGTGGCTGGATGTTTCCATTGAGAAATGGATGGATGAAATGGGAATAAAGGAAGGATTGAGGAAATACTTCAAACTTGTAAGCGGTTCAATGCTTGTTTGTCCTTTTATTGAAAAATCATCTGCAGGAGAACTCATAAGAAATGTAGCAAAGGTCCTGAAGGCTGGAAGATCTGTCATGTATCCGGAAAGAGGCTGGAAGTATATCCTTGATAGTCTGGTTGATGTAATAAATCAGACAGGGGAGATAAAAACCGGCATAAAGGTTGAGAAGATAGTTTTTAAAAATGAGAAGGCAGTTGGCGTTGAGACAACAGATGGTTTTTTTGAGGGAAAAAATGTTATATGCGCAGTCCATCCCCGTTATTTCCTCCAGGGAATGATTGAAGAAAAACTTTTTTCAAGGGATGAACTGCAAAAGCTCAAAAATCTAAGACCTACCGCTGGTGTATCAATAGATTATTGCTTATCAAAAAAACTTACTGAGGAGAAGGGACTCTGGTATATATGGAATCCCCTTTCTTTCGGCATCTTCACATCAAATCTTGCACCACACCTCGCACCTGAAGGGAAAAGCATTCTCACATTTTTCTACCCGACAGCAATAGAAGATATGGAATCGACAGAAAAGGCAAAGGAAAGAAGTCAGGAATTAGAAAAAGCAATTTCAAGGCTCTTTCCCGAGATAAATTCTGCTACGGAATGGAAGAGAGTTTCACATTTAAAGATGGTTGACGGGGCGGAGGTGAACATTGAGCAATATGCAGAAAAAAGACCCGGACATAAAATTTCCAAAGTTGAGAACCTTTTCTTTTTAGGGGACTGGACATGTGCTGAGGGAGCTGGTGGGGACATAGGTCACGAATCAGTCATTGATTGCTACAGGGTAATCATAGGAAAGAAACTCTGAAGCGAAAAAATTTAAAAAATCTGAAGATTATTCTTACCCTTTTATTTCTCGTTTCCTGTGGAAAGGAAGAAGTAATTGAACACCCTGATGTTTTTCAAATAGAACTCTGGAAATCTCCTCCTGAGCGCTACCGCCCATATTTCAGGTGGTGGTGGCCCGGAGGGAGTGTTGAGGAAAACGAATTAAGAAGGGAACTTGAACTTTTTAAAGAAAATGGATTTGGTGGTGTTGAAATCCAGCTATTCACTTTCGGGTTGGATGAAGAGGATATTTCAAGAGACCCGAAAATTATGAGCGTTGGAACAGAAGAATTTTTTGAAAAATTAAAAAACACCTTGAAAATCGCAAGTGAATTGAACCTGAGAGTAGACATAACATTTGGAAGCAGCTGGCCAACAGGAGGACCTTTTATAAAAGAAGGAAAGGCGAAACAACTTCTCATGTCCGTAACAGAGGTTGAAGGACCATCAACCTTCAGAGGACCAATCCCCCTTCCCGAAAAACCGAAGTTTTATGGACTTCTTAACCTCGTTCAGGACATTTCAAAAACAGTAGGAGAATTTGACCGAAATTTCAAACTTCTTGCAGTAATCGCAGGAAAAAAAGGGAATGCCCCGGCTGAAATCCTGGAATTAATAGATATTTCCAGAAATTTATCAAATGGTATTCTGGAATGGGATGTACCCGATGGAAAATGGTTCATTTTTGGAATCTATGAAAATTTTACCAATCAACTGGTTTTCTGCCACGCATATCCTGGAAATTTTACTGAAAGTTTTGTCATAGACCACCTCAATAAAAAGGGAATTGATGAGATGATTGAAAAATTCGGGGAGAATCTCGTTGACCATGTTAAGGAATACATAGGAAATCCGCTTGATTCCCTTTTCATTGACAGTTTTGAACTTTTTTCAGTTCTTCCATGGACAGATGAATTTCCTGAAAAATTTCAGGAGAAAATGGGATATGATATAAAACCTTTCATTCCGCTCCTTTTCAAAAAATTTGGTGAAATAAAATGGCTTGAGACAATTTTAAAGGGCTCTCTCAAATACTCTTATGGAGAGACAGGTAAAAGGATAAGGGAAGATTATGAAGAGGTAAGAAGCGAAATTTTCAGAGATGAATTTCTGAAACCACTCCTTGACTGGGTTCACAAGAAAGGATTAACCCTCAGGATTCAGAATCACGGTGGGTACCAGAACTTTCTTGAAGGGTATTCAATGGTTGACATACCTGAGACAGAGGAACTCTATGCGGGCGGAAGTTATGACTTTATGAAATTAGCCTCTTCATCTGCACATATTTCGGGAAAGAGATTTGTTTCATCGGAAACATTTGTCTCCGCATCGGAAAATCCGAGAAAATTGAAAGAAGAGGATTTTTATTATCTTGCTGGAAGGGCATTTTCAGCTGGCGTGAACAAAATAATCTATCATGGCTATCCCTATCTTTATTACAGAAAGGAAAGAAGGTGGTATCCCTTTGACAGACCAGAATCTCTCGGATTTTCTTTCACTACTTGGACTGATGAAACCAGTCCTGTCTGGAAGGAGATAAAGAAAATAAACGAATACATAGCAAGGCTTTCCTATGCTTTATCAAGGGGAAAAAACTCGGCAGAATTGGCATGGTTATATAATGAGCTTGATTTCAAGGATAAAATTGTGTTCGGCTTCAGAGGAGAGGTTCACGATTCGGAGATGACAAAGAAACTTCAGAGGGCTGAAATTACATACGACAGAGTATCTCCATTCCATCTCAGGACAGCGGAAATTAAAAATGGAAAGATAGTAATTGGTTTTCAGGAGTATTCAGCACTCCTTATGGACAATCTGGATGCGGTTTATCCGGAAGCAATGAGCAGGGTTAAGGATATTGTTTCCGCAGGTATCCCTGTAGTAATCCTCGGAGATTTCCCGGAAAGAGCAAAAGGCTATCGCAATTTTGAAGAAAATGATTCATTCGTAAAAAAAATTGTAAGTGAAATTGAAGGAAAGGTGAAAAGGGTTTCAACACCTGATGAAGCAATTCAGGCTCTTCTTGATGCAGGGGTTAAACCCCCGATTATACCGCAAAACAAATTTCAACCGTTTGATATTACTCATAGAATCGTAAAAAATGGTGAAATAATTCTTATCTTCAATGGAACAGAGGAAAGCCAGAAAGAAGTTTTTTTCATAGGAAATGGAAGAAAGGGCATTCTCCTGGACCCATTAACTGGTTCAGAAAAAGGAAGGGCAAAAGATGGGTATATTACAGTTGAAATCCCTCCCTCATTTTCTTTTCTTCTGTTTTTAGAGGAATAAACTTAAAAATCTACCAGCAAAAATGCCAGCCAAACTGCAGGGCTATTTCATGCCAGTTATGCTCAAAAATAAAATTCTCATAGTCAAGACCAAGTGTGAGCCAGAAGATATCAAATCCAAGATGAAAATTTACCATTGTAAAATATGGCCATTCGCTCAGGTGTTCAAATCCATATACCGGAAGGTCTATGAAGAAACCGGAAAAGAATACAATTGCATCACCACCACTTTTGACTTTCTTCTTCCATAAAGACAGCCTTAATTCAGCAGGGTGAATAGACAGCCAGAAAGGAAAGAGCATATCAACCACATCGGTCTCAAACCACTGTACATATTTCAAACCCAATCCTATTCCTCCGAAGATGTTTGAAAAGTATCGGTATTTTACATCAAAAAACCATGTAAAGTAATCAGAGTAATCATAGTTTATATTTTTCGCTAAATTGCCGATTTTAAACCTCATTCCCATATACCAGTTTGTTTTTCTTTCTGTTTCTGCATAAAGGGATGATGTTAAACATGTTGTGATAACAAAGGCAAAAGGTGCTATTTTAAACCTCAAATTTTTCCGAGATTTTGTGGCAGGAAATACTTTTCCGGAATCTCTATGTTGTTTTTTATTTCAGTGATTTCAATTATTGTTCTTTTATTCTTTGTCAGACTGTGCATCACAGTTTTTGTTGATATCCAGTATCCATCTATAATTTCAAGCTTTTCCACCTCAAGCCTCTTTATTAACACTCCCTTCTTGTCATAAAAATCCACCCTCACCGGAACAAAATTGTCCTTTCTTATCCATTGAACAAACTTTGAATAATCGGGGTCATCCTTCGGCACACTTTCAACCACATAAACATCCTCTCCGTTGTAATTTTCTTCCCTGAGAAGCGAATGCTCTCCTGCATCCACATCCCTCCTTTCAAAATCTGAATAATTGAAATCGGAACCCATAAATGAAGAACTTCTCTGTGAACCTGCAATTCTTCTCTTTTTTTTAAGAGCGGGGATGTAGAGAAACTGTTCATCTTCTCCCTTCTGGTTTTCAATGTGTAAAAATGATGTGTCCTTTACATCTGCTGGTTGAAGGAATTTTATCAAACTCTTCCTGATTCCATTTATTTCAGCAGTATATGTAATTATCTCCCTTTCCCTTGCTTCTCCCTTTTCATTTATTATTATCATCTTTGACTTCGCCATACTTGATTTTGGCACATCCCTGTTGTATGCCTTATCAACTATATCCCTTGCTGATAAACTGATTAAAAGAAGCGCTATAATCTTTACCATTTTATCCTCCCAATTTTATTTTTTTTCTAAAAATTAAACACCATCCCTCCTCGGTTCTTATCCATTCATCGGTGGTATGGATAACCTTTTTTAAGAGCGGAAAAAACTCTTTCACAAGATAGGCTACTTTTACACTTGTGCTTTCATTGTACTCCTCTATACCCTCAATGGAAAAATCAAGAATCCTCCCGTCCCTTATTTTAAATCTGGAAAGTTCATAGTTCTTCTCAAATATGAATCCGTCCATATCCTCTTCTGTGCAGAAAAATTTTTTTATTTTGTCCCTTATGTATAACTTCCGAACATCATATTTTCCCATCATTGTGTAAAGGGAAGAAACCGAGGCTGAAAGTTCTTCAACTCCCTTTGGTGGTTCACCAATCGGGAGATGGGCACAGGAAAGGAAAAGAAAAACTACTTGCAGGTTGAACAGGCTTTTGAGGCGCATGTGGAACACGCTCCTAAAGAACCACTATTACTCCCTCCTTCACCACCGAGCCTGAAACTGGACATGAGTTTTTCCACATCCTCTCCGCCACAGAAGGGGCAGACTACAACTTCATTTTTTCTGAAAATGAAGAATTCAAATTCCTTTTCGCATTTCTTACATCTGAATTCAAATATGGGCATCTTTCACCTCAAAAGTATAAGTTTTTCCAAAAACATGAATAAATTATATAACTTTCAAAATTAATAGTCAAAAAACAGGTTAAGACATGGGCTACAGGAAATGTAAGGTGTGAATCTGCTGAGAGTCAGCAGGGAACACTTTTGTAGCCGAAAAGAGAACTGTGCGAAGAAAAATTCTTTGAAAACTTCAAAATTTGAGTTTTTTAAAGGTCACCTCTTTATCTATCTCTCAATGTGAACTTCTATATGCATTCAATGCATTTAAAACCTTTTTGTGCAGTTCTGCTGAAAAATAATTGCCCATTTTACTTTCGAGCACACTCAATGCCTTATTCTTAATTTTTTCAACCTCAACATCTTTTAATTTTAATGGAACTAACCCGTATTTTAAAAATCCGTCAAGTGCTTCTCTTTCAAAATTTCTCAACTGCTCATTCCAGTAATCTTCAAGATGTAAAATTTTAACCATTTTTGTTATCCCATTTAATATCCTGTCAATTTCGGTACCCGAAAGCCCATATTCATCACCCTCTCTGTAAAGACTTTTCACATTGAAAAAAATCGCTGCAGGAGCGTACATCATAGGGATTTCTACATAATATTTTAACGCTGTAAAACTCTGCGTTCCCAAAACCCACGAAGGCGGGGCAAGTATCGCATAGAGAACTCCCAGGTGCAATGCATTTGGAATTTCAGGAACGGGAATTGAAAAAGGGGCGATGTTCAGTGAATGTAGTAATTCTATTTCCAGCTCACCAAACCATGTGCAGAATTTCTGTTTTGAAAGTTCTTCAAAAGTTTCTATTTTATTCCTCGTAAATATATAGAAAAATCCTGTATCTATGAGAGCAAACAAATAATAATTTTTCTTTTTGAAAATATCTGCAAATTCATCTTTCAATGCTCCTATAACTGCATCCACTTCCTCATACTTATTAAACATAAAAGGCATGGTAAGCACAGCCATTTCAGGACTTACCATAATAACTCCCTGTATGGTACACCCGCACCCGTGCAGTTGATTTAATTTTATCTTCCTTATTATATCTCTATCCTCTCCCATGGTCCCGCTCGGGTAAACTATGATTTTCAATGCTCCGTCGGTAAGGTCATTTATGAACGGAACGATCAGTGTTTCAACAACTGAGAGCCACGCTGTTCCTTTCGGGGCCAAGGTCCCTATTTTAAGTGAGTATGGACCGTGCTCTTTTACCTTTGGTTCAATCATATTTTTTATGCGCACGAAATCGTTATAGAGCAACTTTAACTCAGAGATGAACTTACTCTTATCTCCTGAGTAGTACTTATTAACGATAGGGTTAATGTAATATGAATACTTATCAACAAGTGAATCAAAGGGAATTGCGTAAGCAATTTCATTCCATCCACAAAATACACAGACTAAAATAAGCCCCGCATCCCTTCTCACAGGTTTTTCATCCCTCCTCAAGTTGTCATCAACTGATTCAGCTTCATCGCAAATCCCATATCTCCTTCTATTCTAATTTTACCCATCATAAAAGCATTGACCCGATCTAACTGTCCCTTAATTATTGCAATGTAATCTGAGAGACGAAGTTTAAACTTAACCTGAGGAGCCTCCGCATTGTTAAATTTCAACTTCACAAAAAACGGGGATTCATAATCTCTATCAAATTCCGCAATCATAACCCCTTTTATGTTTTTCAACGCTTCAAACTGATTCCTTGAAGCCCTCTGCGGAGAGAAAAATATATCCATTACACCTTCTACCTTTCCCGTAATTGCCTCACGCCAGTTTTTTTCAGAAATCTCAATTTCTATGTGAGGCTCTGAAATTCCACCTGAAACAACTTCCATTTCCTTTCCATCTTTTACCTTAATACTGTAGATACCTCCACCTTCCCCTGTTATGTTAAACTGAAGTCTGAATTCGGTTCCCTCCATCCCTTTTACGGGATTATCACGAAGAAGAGGACCAATGGTCTCAGGAACAACCCTCTCAAAAAACTCCTTCACTTCAATATTTTCCGGGACATTAAACATGGCTCACCTATTACAGGTTATCGTCTCAACCATATTATTAAAGGAATAGCAATTGCCGGTACGAAAAAGATACCCATTCCAATGAGTGCATAAAAGATATGGAAGGAAAAAAAGTCAATCAATCTGTAATGTTTTACAGGTTCAGCCACATATGAAAACCAGTTTATAACCTCTCCATTCCAGTCAGTAAAGGTTCCTGCATAGAGAAATCTTTTCCATCCTACAAGAAGTATGAAAAGCATCATGCCCCATCCAAACATCCATGTGAGATTAGCAAGTTTCATCTTTCCGCTCACCACAAAACCGTATGCCACCCGGTATCCAAGTATTGCAAAGAGTATGTTCGTCATCGCAAACAGGCAGGGAATTATTGCAGGCATATTTTTGTTCAGCATATACATCGTCTCCCAACCAGTATTTGCCCACAGCAGGTACACCCCTGATGGAACAAACAGCACGGAATGAAAAAGGAGATTGTAAAGAAAAGATTTCGTCTCATACCACTTCTTACCTTCTTCCCTTTCCTTTCTTATTTCCTTGTAAGCTGCTGTGGCAAAAAGTGCTCCTATTCCAAATGTCCAGAAAACATCAACCTCAACCATAAATCACCTCCTCTCATTTTATTCTTCTATTATAATTTCTTCAATAAGGTGTATAAGTTATTACAAGCCCCGGCTCTCTCACCAAATCTCCGAGTTTCTTTCTGCGAATTCACTTTTTCTCTATGTGGATTATAACCCTCCCTTCCGATATCTCAAAGTTTCCGGTGAGCCCGTCCGGAAACATTTCAACTAATTTTTGAGGAGAGAGGAGAAGCTTGTTTTCAAAGATAAACCCCTCTGCCCCTTTTAACCATCTGAAAATCATTTCGGGTTCTATATGTTCCTTTGCCTTCAACATGAAATTGGTAGCAGGTCTTATGCCGAAGGCTGATTCCAGAAATTTTCTTGCACCACATACATCCATATTTTCTAAATACCCATCCATAGCAGAAAAAATCCTTTCTCTCAAAATCGGGTCAAGTCCTTCAAAAAACTTATCCAAATTTTCTATTTCAAGCACAGATTTCAGCAAAAAAATTTTTTTCACTTCCTGAGAGGATGTAAATGGCATTCTGAACCTTGTCCTGCATTCCGATTCTTTTTTCTCCGTACGCCCGTAAATGGGAAAAAAACTTCCCAAAACCGGAAAAAGATTGAGAGAAAGTATTCCCACAAACAATCCGGACACAGCAATTGAAAAAATGAAAGCCCTTAACAGCATTTCAGATTTCCTTAAAACAAAAATTACCAATGTGGTAATTAAGAAAATTATGGAAAAAGAAAGATAAAAAATTTTAAGCATTAAAACTAATCCCCTTCTTCAAGAGGTTTTGCCTCATCAATTAGCATTACAGGGATTCCATCTTTTATTTCATACTTGAGGGAGCACTTCCTGCATATAAGTGAATCCCCCTTTTTTGAAAGTTCTATATCTCCCTTGCACTTTGGACATGCAAGGATTTCAAGCAGTTCCTTTTTTATACTCATCTTTTCCTCCTCATTCTACCACTATGTTAAGTATTTTATTCTTTTGGTAGACTTTCTTCAAAATCTTTTTCTCCACGAGATATTTTTGAATTTTCGGGTCTGAAAACGCAATCCTGAAAACCTCTTCTTCCTCTTCATCCTTTTTAACCCTTATAATGCCCCTCAGTTTTCCATTTACCTGGACAGGAATATTAATGAACTCTTCCGCTATAATTTCAGGATTGTAAGATGGCCATGGATGCCTTGAAACATAGGGATACGCCTTTGCCCTTTCGTCAACTTCTTTAAGAATACTCCACATCTCTTCGGACACATATGGAGCAAAAGGCGAGAGAATAATCGGAAGGTGATAGGCAACCTCCTTCAGTGCAAAGATATCCTGCGGCTCAAATTTTCCGTTTTTTCTATCCAGAAAAGAAGTAAGGGTATTCAGAAATTCCATTATTCCGCTTATGGCTGTATTGAAGTGATATCTGGAATCAAATTCGTCAGTAATTCTCTTTATTGTCTGATGGAACGCTTTCATAATCTCGTGTCTTTCTTCTTTTATACCATTAGAAGATTTAATAATATTTATTATATTGAAAAAAGTCCTCCATACCCTATTTATGAACCTGAAACACCCCTCCACTCCCTGTTCACTCCACTCAAGGTCCCTTTCAGGTGGAGAAGCAAAAAGTATAAAAAGTCTCCCTGTATCCGCTCCATATTTTTCAATTATTTCATCTGGTTCCACCACATTTCCGTAAGACTTGCTCATCTTCTTTCCGTCTTTTATTACCATTCCCTGGGTTAACAAACTGAGAAATGGTTCATCAAAATCTATGTATCCAAGGTCCCTCAAAACTTTTACGAAAAATCTTGCATACAACAGATGGAGAACAGCATGTTCAATTCCTCCTATGTAAAGGTCAACCGGAAGCCAGTATTTAACCCTCTTTCTATCAAAAGGAGCATTATGTTCATCCGGTGAAGCATACCTCAAAAAGTACCACGAAGATTCAACAAATGTATCCATGGTATCAGTCTCTCTTTCCGCTTCACCACCGCATTTTGGGCAGGAGGTTTTTACAAACTCAGGAACACTTTTCAACGGAGACTCGCCCTTTCCGCTTATTATCACATTCTCCGGAAGAATCACAGGAAGGTCTTCTTCTTTTACAGGTTGAATTCCACAATTTTTGCAATGGACTACAGGAATGGGAGCGCCCCAGTATCTCTGCCGGGAAATCCCCCAGTCTTTTATTTTATAATTAACCATCTTTCTGCCCCATCCCTTCTCCTTTATGAACTCTGCAATTTTTTCCCGCGCAACTGCGCTATGAAGCCCTGAAAATGGACCCGAATTCACCAGAATTCCATCTTCCTCATAGGCTCTTTCAAGGTCTTCTTCTTTTAAAAATTTGTCAATCGGGTTAACAACCACCTTTATGGGAAGTCCGTATTTTTTTGCGAACTCAAAATCCCTCTGGTCATGAGCGGGCACAGCCATAACAGCACCTGTTCCATATTCCATTAGGACAAAATTAGCGACATATATTGGCATCTTCCATCCTGTAAATGGATTTATGCAACACTTTCCTGTCCAGACACCCTCCTTCTCGGTTGTTTCCTTGTTAATAAGCCTCTTTCTCAAACATTCATCTACAAAATTTTTAACAGCACTTTCACAAGGTGTACCTTCTGCGAGTTTGATAACAAGGGGATGCTCCGGAGCAAGGCTCATAAATGTGGCTCCATAAACTGTATCAAGCCTTGTTGTAAAAACAGTTATAACACCTTCTCCGTTTTCAATTGGAAATGAACATTCAGCACCCTCGGACTTACCAATCCAGTTTTCCTGCATAATCAAAACCCTTTCAGGCCATTTTCCCTTAAGGGTTTTCAATCCCTGAAGGAGTTCTTCAGCGTAGGCTGTAATTTTGAAATACCACTGTTCAAGTTCTCTGAAGGTTACAGGGGAACCACATCTCCAGCAAACTCCTCCCTCCACTTGCTCATTTGCAAGAACCGTAGCACAGTCCGGACACCAATTAACAAGCCCCCTCTTTCTGTAAGCAAGTCCCCTTTTGAACATCTCAATAAAAATTTTCTGCTCCCATCTGTAATAGGAAGGTTCACAGGTTGAAATCTCCCTTGACCAATCATAGGATAAACCCAGAGATTTCAGCTGTTTTCTCATGTGGTCTATGTTGTTTTTTGTCCAGACAGCGGGATGCATGCCATGTTTAATGGCAGCATTTTCCGCAGGAAGACCGAAGGCGTCCCATCCCATCGGGTGAAGGACATTGTATCCTTTCATAAATAGATATCTCGCTATCGCATCTCCGATTGTATAATTTCTCACATGCCCCATGTGAATTTTTCCTGATGGATATGGAAACATTTCAAGAAGGTAAAATTTTTTGCCCTCCTCCTTTACATAGAAAACCCTGTCTTCCTCCCACTTCCTCTGCCACTTTTTCTCAATTTCTTTTGGGTTGTATCCTCTGAATTCCATAGTCAATTTCTTAATTTTTTACCTCATTTTATACAATATGTGAAAGTAATCAAGAATTTTATTTATTTTTTCAAGCACCACTTTCTCACTCTCCATACATTCCTCCTAATAAAACGGATACAAAATTATTGAGAAGTGCCTATCAACCTTTTGCAATTTATTCAAATAACAATTTTTCTTTTCCTTGAAATGTAATCCACTAAAAGGTATTTTCCAAGTTCGTTCGGTGTTGTATAGAAAACCCTTCCACCATTTATACGAACAATCTCATCCACGAGTCTAATGAGATAGGGATTGTCATCAACCATAAATGTGTTTATCTTTATTCCCTTTTTTGTAAGAATTTTAACCTCTTTTATCGTTTCCCTTACCGCATTTGGACTTATTCCAAATACAGGCCATTCTACATGTATGGTGCCCTTGTAACAATAAGCAGTTGGCTGACCGTCAGTGATGAGAATAATCTGTTTGTTCTGATTTGGGTCTGATGAAAGAAGTTTCTGAGCAAGCTGAAGGGCAAGCTGGATATTGGTAAATGGCTCGGCAGGATTGAGTTCGGTATAAAGCAACTCATCTTCTTTCAAAAGCACAGCGGTTGTAAAAAATCCTATAATATATAAATTATCCTTCGGAAATTTTGTCCTGATGAGATGATTCAAAGCACATGCTACCTTTTTTGCAGCAGTAAACTTGTTGTTCCACGACATTGACCAGCTCATATCAAGAAGAAGGGCAAGGGAAGTTCTGATGTTTTTCTCCCTTTCAAATAGAAGAAAGTCCTCTGGAATGAGAGAAGGACCCCCCTTTATAATTCTCCTTTTAAATGTCCTGAAAATGGTTCCCGGGATATTGATATGAGAAAATTCTTCATCCTCGTATGGCTTTGACTCCTCATACCTTACTTCAACCCCTCCTCTCCATGATGAAAGATGCTCACCAGCCCTTGAATTCTTGAGGACTGAAAAGATGTCTTTTAAAGCATTTTCTCCTATTTTTCTTATGCTCTTTGGAGTAAGTTTTAAAACCCCTCCCTCTTCCCTTGTGATTGAGGGGTCTCTTATGAATTCCTTTATTTCCTTTAAAAGGTTCAACTCATCTCTGAATTTCTTTCCCAGAATTTCCTCCATTTTTTCCACATCCACTTTATCAAAATTTCCAGATTTCAAAGCCTCAATCATGGAATTCAGGGTTTCTATTTTATCTATGTAATAAAGAAGTTCCTCATATTCCGGGATTTCTCCCTTATTGAACAGAAAGGGATATTTCTTCTTAAAATTTTCAATCCTTTCATATCCCTCTTTCCTTTCTTTATGAATCTTCATTTCCTTCGTTTTTAATTTGTCCTCCATCTCAGAAATCGCTGATTTTATTGAACCACCACTTTTCAGCTTTTCTATTATATCTTCCCTCCCCATTTTTTTTGCAATCTCCGAAAGATTATTTCTCAAGTCTTTAAGAAAATCCTTTATGTTGAACTTATTCATAATAGAGTTTCTTGCTTCCTCAAGGGCTTTTGAAATATCATCAGTTCCGCTTATCTTTTCAGAGGATGAAAATTTTATGCCTTTTCTCATCATTTCCTCAATGGCAGATTCAACACTTCCTTTTTCAAACAGTTCCTCACTGAACTTCTTAAACACCTCTTCCTTACTTAACTCACCGAGACCCTCAGAAGATTTTTCCCTTGATTTATAAATGAATTTCATATTCTAAAAAGAAATCCGCCTTTTAATGTTTCCCTTGAAATTTTCCTGTGAAGATAGAGTCCATCAAGCATGAGTTCTATAGCACATGCAAGTTCTGAAGGAACATCTTCTATATGAAGCTTTTCCATCAAAATTTCTTTTGTTCCATCAAGTTTTGATAAAAATTCTGTATAAACCGAAAGGGGGGTCTCATCCGAAACTGCAAAGGTCAATCCTTTTTCAAATGCAAGAACCACATTTTGGAGAAGGTCAACATTCAAATATAAATCAAAAACCTTTCTGACCGAATTTTTTATAAATTTTTGTATGAGCATCACTTCGTTCAATTCATCACCTGTGTATTCCAGTTCTATTTTTCCCATGGTGGATGGGATAATGGCATGGAGGTCGGAGATTCTCGGAGCAAACTCCTTTTCTTTAAGTTTCAAAGCCCTTTTGAAAGCATTTGTTATGATTGCCTCATAATTTGCAATACTCATCCTGACGCTCACTCCTGACCTCTGATTTACTTCGGGGCTTCTCCTCGCTTCAAATGTTATATTTGCTATCACCTCCTTCATAAAATATGGAAATCTCAATTCATATCCCTCCGGTATTTTAACCTTTCCTTCCTGCTCCATTATTTTTATTTCAGTTTCTATATTTAAAGGGTAATGGGTTCTTATCTGAACATCAAATCTGTCCTTTAAAGGAGTTACTATCCTTCCCCTATTTGTGTAATCCTCGGGATTCGCTGAAGCAAGGACAAGAATATCCATTGGCATATAAAGTTTATATCCTTTTATCTGCATGTCTCCCTCTTCAAGAAGGTTGAACAAACTAACCTGAATCCTTTCAGGAAGGTCTGGAAGTTCGTTTATTGCAAAAATTCCCCTGTTTGTTCTCGGTATCAATCCGTAATGAATTGTTTCAGGGTCGCCAAGTCTTCTCCCTTCCGCAACTCTTACAGGGTCTATTTCACCTATGAGGTCGCTAACAGTGGTATCTGGTGTGGCGAGCTTCTCTCCATACCTTCTGTGCTTTGGAAGCCATTCAACTGGGAGAGAATTTCCTCTTTCTTCAAGGAGTCTCCTACATCTCGGGCAGACAGGGTTAAATGGGTCATCGTTTATTTCGCATCCCTCAACAATTGGAATGAACTCATCAAGCAGGTCAACAATCCTTCTTATCAATCTGGATTTCGCCTGTCCCCTTTCTCCAAGGAATATTATGTTATGACCTGATAGGAGTGCATTTATAAGATAGGGCAAAACTGTTTCATCGTAGCCTATTATGTCATAAAAAATCTCCTCTCCTGATTCAATTTTTTTTATAAGATTGAGCCTTATTTCCTTTTTTACCTTTTTGGTTCTGTATCCGCTTTTTTTGAGTTCTCCAAGTGTGGTTATATTTCTGTAATCCATGAAATCATTTTCTCAAAAAAATTCTTTTTATGCAAAAACCTTTTTATCCATTTAATTTCACCCCTTCAAGATCATAGTCAAAGGCTTTTATTATTCGGACCTTTAAAAATTCTCCTATTTTCAAATCCCTTCCATGAAGGTAGGTAATGCCGTCAATTTCAGGAGCCTGACCGTAGATTCTGGATATATAGATATTCTCGCATTCTTTATGTTTTTCATCAACAACCGCCTCATATACCTTTCCAACCCTTTTTCTGTTCAACCTTCTTGAAATTTTCCTCTGCAACTCTTCTATCTCAATAACCCTTTTCTCTACCTCTTCCCGTTTCAGTTTTTTGCCCATATTAAATGCAGGAGTTCCTTCTTCATCGGAATACGGAAAAACGCCAAGATAATCAAAAGGATAATCCTGAATAAATCTCTTGAGGTCTTCAAAATCCTTTTTCTCCTCCCCTGGAAAGCCAACTATTAGAGATGTCCTCAAAAAAATTCCATTTATCTCTTTTCTCAGTTTTTCAATCAGTTTTTTTATGTAATCAGGATGGGTTCCTCTTTTCATTAATCTAAGGACTTTTCCAGATATGTGTTGAATTGGGATGTCAAGGTATTTGACGATTTTATCAGATTCTTTTATTTTTCTTATAAGGGGTTCATCAAAATATCTCGGATAGCAATAAAGAAGCCTTATCCATTTTAGTTCCTTTATCTTTTCAAGGGAAGAAAGAAGGGAAACAAGAGATGGCTTTCCGTAAATGTCCTTTCCGTAAAATGTAGTATCCTGAGATACGAGGATTATTTCTTTGTAACCCATTTCCACAAGGGACTCACACTCCCTTTTTATATCCTCTATTTTCCTGCTCCTGTATGGTCCTCTTATAAAAGGAATTGTGCAGAAGGAACACCTCTTTGAACATCCCTCTGATATTTTTAAATAGGCATAAGGATATGTGCTTACAGTTCTTTGAAGGCGGTCATAGCGAAGATGTTTGGGGGAGAGGAAAATTTTCTCCTTTCTATCTTTCTTCAAAATATCAGGAATCATGAGAATGTCGTTCACCCCGACAAAATGGTCCACCTCAGGATATAAATTTTTTATTGAGTCCTTCAATCTCTGTGGAAGGCATCCAGCAACAATGAGCTTTGAGATTTCTCCATTTCTTTTTTTCTTCAAAAATTCATCTATATAACCCTTTGCTTCATCCATTGCAGACTTAATAAATCCACATGTATTAATTATGGCAAAGTCTGCTTCTTCCGGGTGGACGGTGAAATCAAAACCACTACTTTTCAAAGAAGAAACTATTATCTCGGAATCAATGAGATTTTTCGGACATCCAAGATTAAGAAGGTAAACCTTTTTTCCAACTTTCGCCACGATGAAATTTATATCTCATAAGTCCTCATATTTTCAATATTTCCCTATCATGTAAAGGAAAAAGGAGCAAGTGGTAGCATACACAATGAGATTGAAGAAATATAAAAGATGCGC
>JBBIVP010000016.1:0-19678 GCA_037439705.1 bacterium | reverse complement strand
TAACCTTCCATCAACAGAGGTCCTTTCTTTCGCTGTAAAATCAAGTATGAATCTCGGACAGCCAGAATCTGCCATTCGGATGATGGAAGATTTTGCAAAATTGTTCAAGGAACCGGAAAGAAGCTATATCTTATTTTCGGGAGCAGTTTTTTCTATTATCTATCTCAAAAGCGGAGAAAGGGCAAAGGAATTTTTGAAAAACATATCTCTCAAAACCATTGATATTAAAGTTATGAAAAAACTGCTCGGAATCCTAACCGATGATGTGGAAATGGTTCTGGAATCCGTAGACGGGATTATTGAGGAAATAAAAGACAATGAAATGAAGGCATTTCTTTATCTTCAGAAAGCATGGCTCCTTCTGAATGTGGACAGGGAAAAGGCTATTTCTTCTATAAAAAGTGCCATATCACTCAAACCTGGTTCCGTTTTTCCTTTTCTTCTGTTAAAGGAAATTGTAGAAGAAACTCATGACAGGGAATTATTGATAGATGTTCTAAATGAAGAAAGAAAACTCCTACCACCGGAAGACAGACTCCATGTGCTTGAGAAACTGGAGGAGCTGTATTCTTCATCTGAAAAGTATGAAAAAGCAATGGAGGTGCTTGAGGAACTCTTTTCCATTTCTCCCCAAAGGGATGTAGCTCTAAGGTTGCTCAATTTATACATAAAAACAGGAAATTATGAAAAAGCTGGAGATTTATGCCTTTCTCTATCGGAAAAGGCAACAAAAGAAGAAGCACTCTCTTATCTCATGAACGTCTCAATCATGTTTGAAAAAGCAGGGGAATATCAGAAATCCAAACTGGCATTGATGAAAATTCTTGAAATTGAGCCAGCTGAACCCTTTGCACTGTTTAAACTTCCTGATGTGCTTTCATCTCTTAAGGAATGGGATGAATTAATTGGAATTTACAAAAAGAAGATAGAGTTATCCTATGACCCGAAGGAGATAATTCTGTTGAGCATGAAGATAGGGGAGATATACGAACTGGAAAAAGGAGAGTTAGAAAAAGCATCACTTTCATACGAAAAGGTTCTTGAAATTGCACCAACCTATTTCCCTGCTCTTGAAGCCATGAAGAAGGTTGATAAAAAAAGGGGTGAATGGAAAAGGGTTTTAAGCATTAATAATAGATTGATTGAAATGAGCTCGGAAAAAGCAAGTATAGCAGGTCTTCACTGGGAAAATGGAACTATATATCTGAATTATTTAGGAGATGTAAAAGGAGCAAAGGATGAATTCAAAAAGGTACTGAATATAATTCCAGAGTATCTTCCGGCAATTGAAGCCTTAAAATATATGAGCCTTCTTGAGGGGAACATGGAAGAGGCAATTTCCTATCTGGAAAGGGAAATAGAGATAGCAGGAATGGAAAGGGCTGATGAACTATTTTTTGAAGGAGCAATACTTCTTAAAAAAGCTGGAAAGAAGGAGAAGTTTTTAAAGTTTCTCAAAAGATTTTTAGAGAAAGAAAATTATAAAAAAAGGGCGGTGTGCGAAATGATTGAGGAAAATGAAATAGATGAAAAAGAAAGGTTAAAATGTCTTGAAACTCTTTCAGCACTTTCCACGAATGATGAACTTTCTGCATTTCTTCTAACCAAATGCGGGAGGCTTTATTATTCTCTAAATGATAAGACCAGCGCTATGAGATGCTTTGAAGAAGCAAGAAAAAAGATGGGAAAAAACTCATTCTCCCAGATTGAAATAGAAAAAGAAGCCATCAAGAATTTTGATTTTGAAAAACTTCTTGAGATCTATTCACAAATAGAGGGTTATCCAGTTGATTTATACGAATTCTTATCCAATCCTGAAAAACTTAAGGAAAAAAATAGTCTCCTTCTCTATTCTTATATATTTTCGGAAGGAAAAGTAGAAGATTTTATAAAGAACCTTGATATTCCAGAAAAAAGCAAACTCATTATCTCCTCCAACTTCCTTTCCATTTTAAATGAAAGGGAAAGGGAAGAATTTTTAAAAAAGTGCATTCTCTCCTTTACGGGTTCTCCTGTGGAGGAATTGAGAATTGAGGAAGCAATCTTGAATTTTAAAAATGAAAATCTCACAAGGGAATTCTTCACAAAAAAGGCTGAGATAGGCGGAATAGAGGATGAAGAATTCATCCTGGCAGCAGAAACAGAGAAAAAACTTGGAAACTATGAAAAAGCAATATGGTGGCTTGACTTCTTTATAGGAGCCCATCCCGATTCCCTTTATCCAAGATATATGAGAGTTGAGATGCTTAAAAACTCCCGGAGGTGGAGCGAATACGTTGAGGAACTGAAAAAAATAGCAGAAATAGAGGAGATTGAAAAAAAAGAAAGCATCCTCAAGGAATGTGCGGATGTTCTTGAGAAAAACCTTTCAAATCCTCATGGTGCAATGGAGATTTACTCAAAATTGAATTCACTTTTCCCAACAAATAAAAAATTCATTGATGAGTTAAAAAGGCTTTCCGGAGCTACTGGAAGATATGAACTTCTTGAGGTTGCGATTAGAAATTTTGTATCATCAATTTCAGAGCCGGAAGAAGGCTCCAAGGCTTTAATGGAACTTGGAAAAATCTATGAAGGAATAAAAGAAAGGAAAAAGGCTATTTCTGCTTATAAGGAGTCCTATGAGACTTATGCAAACCTTTTACCACTTCTTGAGATAGAAAGAATTCTTGAGGAAGAGGAAAATTATGCTGAATTGACCGAGGTTTTAAAACTTGAACTGAACTATTTAGAAGATAAGGAAAAAGCCAAGAAATATCACAAAATGGGAAAAATATATCTTGAAAAGATAAACGACCATGAAATGGCTCATAAAGCATTTTCATCTGCCTTTGAACTCAATCCCGAAGATTCATCAATAACTCTTGACCTCCTTCAGTTGAGGTTAAAGGTTAAAAATGTTGAAGGCATAAAGGCAGTCATTGATAAGTCTTTAGCACGAATACCACCTGAAAGAAAAGACCTTCTCTTTGAATGTGCAAAGGTTTTTTATGATGAGGGTAAAAACGAGTGGGCAAGGGACATCCTGAAAACATTAAAGGATATGGACAAAGAAAACCTTGCTGTGCTGATTCTTCTCTATGATGTTCATAAAAAACTTTCTGAATGGGAATTTTCAGTACAGGTCGGAACGGAAATTGTAGAAAGGCTCAAAAAAACGGACAGAAAGAAAGCATCCGACCTTCTTGTTGAATTGGGAGAAATTTCAAGGGATAAAATAAAAAACGAAGAAAAGGCTGTTGAATTTTTCAAGGGTACATTATCCATTGAACCTTCCTATCTGGAAGCAAGGGAAAATCTCGCTGAACTTTTGATAAAGTTAAAGAGAGAAAAAGAAGCGCTCGAAGAATCAAAGAAGGTACAGCTTTTTCGTCCCACAAACCTCAACATCTTGCATTTCCTCGCTTATTATTATGAAAAAAATAACATGCCCGACCGCGCTTTCTGTATTGTCAATATTCTTAACCTTCTCGGAGAAATGGACAGCAAGGTGGAAAAAATCATCTACGAGGCTTCAAAAGAAAAGGCGGGCAAATTACCTTCGGGCATCATGGGAGATGAGGACAGGGAAAAACTATATCATCCTTACGAAATCCCTCAACTAAGAGATTTCTTCACTGTAGCGGGTGAATTTTTTATTTCCATTGCAGGAATTGATACGCTCTCCCTCGGTACTTCAAAAGATGCTCTGATCTCGCCAAAGAGCGGTCATTCTTTTTTGAAACCAATTGAAGAAATCGGAAGTTTTATGGGATTGAAAGAAATTCAGCTTTACATCTCCCCATTAAAAGGTGAAGAGATACTAAGCCCGTCTCCTAATTCGCTTGTGATAGGCTCCAAGGTCGCACGCTCACTGGATTCTCATACATTAAAATTTGTTGGAACGAAATTGCTTGAACTTTCCAGAAGGGGATATTCCTTCACAAACATCCTTTCCGACGATAAATCCTATTACATATTTCTTGGATTTATCATGCTTGCAAATCCTGATTTCAAACATAAGGATGCAGTTGACCCAAAACTGGTCTCAAAGGCACTGCCACTTTTCAAAAAAGGAACGATTATCAAAAAGGTGGGAGAAATTCTTGGAGAATTAAAAGAGTTGCCTGACACGAAGTTATTTAAGAGACACATCCTTGGAGCCAGATTGAGCGCAGGAAGGGTTGCACTCCTTGCATGTCCGAAACTGGATTCTGCTATAAAGGGAGAAGCACTTCTACTTAAGGAAGACTTTCCTCAGGCAAAGGAAAAAATGAAGGAATTTGTGGAAAAGCATGAAACCATTTCAGACCTTTTAAAATTTTATTCATCAGATGCTTATTTCTTGCTGAGAGAAAAATTTGGATTATCGGTGGTTTGAGATGGCTCTTGATGAAAGAATTGCGAGAATGAAAAGAAAATTGCTCACCTCACCCTATGAAATCTGTATGGCAAGGGCATATTATTTCACAGAGGCATATAAAGAAACAGAAGGAATGGATCCCGCCATAAGAAATGCCCTCGCTCTTAAAAAAACCCTTGAAAACCAGAAAATCTTCATCTATCCCGATGAATACATAGCAGGCAGTAAAACAGAAAAATTCCTTGCCGGTCCACTATCTGTGGAAAGAGGTGACTTTTTAAGAACCCTCCAAATGGAAATGGATATCCTTCATATGAAACAAAGACCGTTCTTAATAGAAGAACATGAAAAAAGACTTTTCTGGGATGTAATTCTTCCATACTGGGATGGAAAGACTTTGAGAGATTATAAAGCAAGAGAATGGGAAAGAAAGGGACTTATTGACAGAAAAGAGGGATTTTTAAAGAGACTTATTAAAATGATTAAATTTATCAGATATGTGGGGAGGGAAAATATAAGAAAAATTGCCGGGGCAAACAGAAAAGCACCTCTCACCTTAAGAAGGCTCAAAACCCTCAACAGATTAAGATACGAACTCGCCTGTAACAATCCATCTCCAGCGGTTTTCTGTTTTGATGTTCAGGGACATTTAAGCCTCGGAGTGAACAAAGTAATTGAAAGCGGAATGGAGGGAATAATAAACAAAGCAAAGGAAAGGCTCAAAAAATTAGAAATAGAAGAACCGAATAACGAAAAAAAGAAGAACTTTCTAAAAGCGGTTATCATAAGCCTTGAATCCGCCATAAAGTATTCTGAAAGGTTTGCGGAACTTGCAGAAAAAATGGCTTCTTCATCAAAAGACGAAGAAGAAAAAAACAGGCTTCTTCTTATAGCAAAGCACTGCAGACATGTCCCGAGATATAGACCCAGAACATTCCATGAGGCTCTGCAATCCGCATGGCTCACCCATTTAGTAGGAGAAATCCAGTATGGAACACACGAAGTTTTTGCACCCGGAAGAATAGATCAATTTCTCTATCCGTTTTATATTGAGGATATTAAGAATGGAAAAATCACAAGAGAAAAAGAGAAAGCCCTCATTCAGGAATTCTTTATAAAACTGGAATCAAATGTGGAGCCCATTCCTGAGGTTGGAATGGAAACAAACGCAGTTCTCGGAAACAGCCAGCATGTTGTTACAATAGGCGGATTGAGAAAAGATGGTGAGGATGGAACGAATGAACTCTCTTATTTGATTCTTGAAGCATACGAGGAAATGGGAGGTGCGGTAAATCAACTGGCAGTTAGGATTTCAAAAAAGACTCCCTTTGATTTCCTGAAACGGGCATGTGAAGTGTTTAAAAAAGCCAACGGAATAGCCTTTTATAACGATGAAGAAATAATAGAAGGACTTCTGGCAGACGGTTTGAGCATTGAAGATGCAAGGGATTACTGTATAGTGGGATGCATTGAAACATCAGGACAATCAAATACCCATGGATGCGTTGGAGGGCATGAATTAGTCCTCCCGGTTGTCCTCATACAGACCCTCACGAGTGGAAAAGAACCCCCTCCGTTTATAGGACAGAAAGAAGGCATTGATTGTGGAGACCCTGCTCATTTTAAAACATTTGAGGATTTTATCTCAGCCTTTAAAAAGCAACTTGAGCATCAGATAAAAATTCTAATTGAAGCCACAGAAGGAAAGGATAGGGCATACAGAGAAATTTTACCTGCACCCTATGTCTCCGCTCTTATGGATGACTGCATTGAGAAAGCAATGGATATTACAGAAGGTGGAGCGAGATATGATTTTACATCCATTGATGTAAGAGGTTTAGCAACCCTCGTTGATAGCCTTCTCGCCATAAAGAAGGTCGCGTACGAAAAAAGAATTGTTTCTCTTCCTCAGTTTATAAAAATTTTGAAGAAAAATTTCAAAGGCTATGAAATTCTGAGACAGCAGATAATAAATGAGTGCCCGAAATTTGGAAGGGGAAATGAAGAGGCTGATGAAATGGCAAAGAATGTTCTGAACTGGATTTATGAAATTTCTAAAAAATACCGCAATGCAAGAGGAGGAAGGTTCAGAGTCTGCTACTATTCTTATGGAAATCATGTAATAGATGGATTTATGCTGGGTGCCACTCCTGATGGAAGACTGAAAGGAGAACCAATTTCAAATGGTGTATCTCCTGTGAACATGGGAGATTTTTCATGTGGACCGATGGGACCGATGAGGTCTGTGGCAAAATTTCCACCCGAGAAAATTTCATCAGGAATTGCCCTTAACATGAGATTCCATCCATCTTTCATAAAAACAGAAGAAGGAATACTCACCTTTGCAAAAATGATAAGAACTTACTTTGAACTCGGTGGAATGCACATTCAACCAAATGTGGTTTCAGCGGAAACCCTCAGGGACGCCCAGAGAAATCCCGAAAAATACAGGGATTTGATTGTCAAGGTTTCAGGTTATTCCGCATATTTTACAGACCTTGGAAAGTCCATTCAGGAGGATATCATTTCCCGCTACGAATTCGGCAGTAATGAATGAAAAAGGGAAGAATATTTGACATCTCAAGAGGATGTGTGGACGATGGCCCCGGATTGAGAACAGTGATTTTCCTTAAAGGCTGTCTTCTCAAATGTCCCTGGTGTCATAACCCGGAGGGGAAAAACTCTGAACCCTTAATTGCGTATGATTTAAAAAAATGCATAGGCTGTAAAGAATGCAAAAGGGTTTGCCCGAGAGAATGGGATTTTGAAATTCCTTATGCATGGAGGAATGGATGCAGGGCATGCGGGATGTGTGTAAAAGTATGTCCATCTAAAGCAAGAAGATTAGTGGGAGTGGATATAGATGCGGAAGAGCTTGTAAAAGAGGTTTTGAAGGATGAGGATTTTTTCAGGGGAACAGGTGGAGGAGTTACCTTTTCGGGAGGTGAGCCATTTTTTCAGGCGGATTTCCTTTACGAATGACTCATTCTTCTGAAAAAAAATAAGGTTCACACAGCAGTGGAAACATCGGGCTTCTTTTCCGAAGAAAAAATCCCAATCGCAGAAAATTTTGACCTCATTCTTTTTGATTTAAAGCATGTGGATTCTGAAAAGTTAAAAAAAGTTATAGGAAAAGACAATTCCATAATTCTAAAGAATCTCCTCACCCTCTCTTCAAAGGAAATTCCCATGGAAATAAGAATTACAGTAATACCTGAATTCAACGATAGGGAAGAAGATATTCTTTTAATTGCCAGATGGCTAAAAAACCTGAAGAAACCTGTTTCCGTTCGCATTCTACCCTTTCATCGCCTTGCAAAAACAAAACAAGAAATTTTTGGAATTTCATATCCTTATTCCAACCATCAACCGATATCTCAAGAAAAAATTTCGTTTCTATCAGATATTCTCAGGCAGGAAGGAATAAATGTTGTTTAATAAATAAACGTTCTAATAACTTATTCTCTTTATCACAAATTCAATCCTTCTGTTTTTTGACCATGAAGTCTCATCGTGACCAGTCTCAAGGGGTTCATCCTCTCCCTTGCTTACAACCTCTAACCTTCCTTCCTCAATCCCAAGTTCAAGAAGAAGTTTTTTTGCACTTTCCGCTCTTTTTCTTCCCAGTACCCTGTTATATTCCGCATCTCCCCTTTCATCCGTATGTCCTTCAATTATGATTTTAAAAGCAGGATGTTTCTTCAACCATTCCACATGTCCGTTAATAATTTCCTTTGCGGATTCTGAAATGGAGTAGTCGTTGGTAGAAAAATATATCCTTTGTAGCCTCAGGTATTTTTCAATTGTGGCTTTGAATGTCTCATAGGGCTGTGCGCCAGTTATTGTTTCCCCTTCAAAAGTTTCTTCACCCGTGTTCTGACCAATAATAAAAAACGGTGTTCCCTTTATCCCGTATTCCCTTGCATCCCTCATATCCTTTTCTATCTCCGCATTTGTTTCTTCGTCCTCCATACATTTATCAAATTTTTCTTCACTCAATCCAAGAGTTTTTGCGTGTTCCCTTATGGCAGGAGGATTAATCTCTCCCGAAACAAGGAGTTCGTGCATTTCCCAGTATTTTCCCTCCTTTCCCGCGCAGTTTGCAGCCTTTGCTGCTTCCCTTGCAAACGGATGAAATAGAATCGGAAAATCGCGAAAGACGAAAAACACAAGTCCTTCATCAATGTAGTTTTTCTCTATCTCTTTAAATGTTGTCAGTTCAAATTTTCTGCAGAACGGACATTCAAAATCGCTGAACATGAGGAGAATCACAGGAGCGTCTTTGTTCCCCTTTGAAGGGTCATCATCAATGGAAGCTGTAATCCCTGCCCACCCTCTTATTGAAAAAAGGAATAAAAAAATAAATAAAATAGTTCTACAATTGTTCAGTTTTTCTAAAATCATAAAATCACTTTAACACCATCAAAAACAATTTTCAAGCCTTTGATAAGTTTCTTGACAGGAAAAATTTTGTAGAGTATAAAGGGAATTAATGAAGTGTGGAGTATGCAAAAGCAAAATAGATGTGGGAGAGAGGGTCGGATTCAGGGAAACATGTCCCAAATGTGGAGCATATCTTCATTCCTGTATAAACTGCAGGTTCTATTCTCCGGGAAGATATAACGATTGTTCAGAACCATCCGCTGACAGGGTTATTGACAAAGAAACAGGAAATTATTGCGAATACTTTAAATTCAGGGAAGAATGAATTTGGAAATTAAAAAAGCAGCAGAGTTCCTTCTCAATTCAAAATTTGCAATAGCCTTTACTGGAGCAGGTGTTTCACAGGAAAGCGGAATTCCCACCTTCAGAGACCCAGGTGGAATCTGGGACATGGTTTCTCCTGAAGAATTCGGGACACCTCAGGGATTGCTCTCAAGTGTGATGAGAAATCCGGAAAAAGTAAAGAATTTCCTCAAAAAGAGCCTTGAAACCATGTTCAGCGCAAAACCAAATAAAGGACACATAGCGATTGCTCAACTTGAAGAAGAAGGCATTATAAAGTGGGTCATTACCCAGAACATTGATAACCTTCACCAGTTTGCTGGAAGCAAAAATGTTATTGAATTTCATGGAAACCTGTACAGATGGAGATGTATCAATTGCATGAAGGCAAAAAAGATGGAAAAGGATGAATTTATTGCTTTGACATCAAAAATCCTTGAAATTGAGCCATTCAATTTTGGTTTTCTTCTTGAGATGCTCCCTAAATGTGAATGCGGTGGAATTATGAGAATTGATGTGGTGCTATTCGGTGAGCCTGTTAAGGACCTTGACAGGGGATTTAAAATTGCATCTGAGGCTGATGTCGTTCTTGTTCTTGGAACTTCGGGAGTTGTTTATCCCGCTGCACTTGTTCCAAGAATTGTAAGTGAAAGGGGTGGGAAAGTGATAGAGATAAATCCTCATTCTCCTGGATACAAAGCAATAGCAGATGTATATATAAATTTATCCTTTGCTTCAGCCATACCTATGATATTAGAAGAGATAAAAAGAATGAAAGGAGGATAAAATGAAATATCTTCTCCCGACAACGGAAATACCAAAAGAATGGTACAACATCCTTGCGGACCTCCCAAAACCACTCCCTCCTGTTATCCATCCAGCAACAAAAAAACCCATAACTCCTGATGACCTCGCTCCAATTTTCCCGCATTCACTCATTGAGCAGGAAGTTTCCACAAAAAGATGGATAAAAATTCCAGAAGAAATTCTTGAAATCTATTCCCACTGGAGACCAACCCCTCTTTACAGAGCAAAAAAACTTGAAGAATACCTTGATACGCCTGCAAAAATTTATTACAAGTATGAAGGGGTAAGCCCTCCCGGAAGCCACAAACCGAATACAGCAGTTGCTCAGGCATATTTCAATAAGAAAGAAGGGGTGAAAAAATTAACCACAGAAACAGGGGCTGGTCAATGGGGAAGTGCCCTTGCCTATGCGGGAAAGATGATAGGCATGGATGTGCGGGTTTATATGGTGAGGGTAAGTTATGAACAGAAACCGTACAGAAAGTTGCTCATGCAGGTATGGGGTGCCGAGGTTTATCCTTCTCCATCTGAACTGACTGAAGCAGGAAGGAAAATAAGAAAGGAAAACCCGGATTCACCCGGAAGCCTCGGAATAGCAATAAGCGAAGCAGTTGAAGACGCAGTCAAAGACAAAGATACAAAATACTCTTTGGGAAGCGTGCTCAACCATGTCCTCCTTCATCAGACAATAATAGGACTTGAGGCAAAAAAACAGATGGAAATGATAGGAAAGTATCCTGATGTTGTAATCGCATGCTGTGGAGGCGGAAGCAACCTCGGAGGAATAAGTTTCCCCTTCCTTTACGATAAATTTACAGGTAGGGAACTCAGGGTTGTTGCTGTGGAACCTTCAGCATGTCCTACACTCACAAAAGGTCCTTACACTTATGATTTTGGAGATACAGCCCAATTAACCCCACTTATAAAGATGTATACCCTGGGACATGACTTTGTTCCTCCCGGAATTCATGCAGGTGGATTGAGATATCATGGAGATTCACCGATAATTTCGTTTCTCTACCACGAAAAAATTATAGAAGCAAAAGCATACCATCAAAATCCTGTATTTGAGGCAGCAGTTATATTTGCAAGGACGGAGGGAATTGTTCCTGCTCCAGAAACAGCACATGCAATAAGAGCAGCCATTGACGAAGCGTTAGAAGCAAAAAAATTAAAAGAGGAAAGAGTAATTCTATTCAACTGCAGCGGGCACGGATACTTTGACCTATCAGCATACGATAGTTACTTTTCTGGAAAACTTGAAGACTATGAGTACCCAGAGGAAAAGGTGAAGGAAGCATTAAAAAAGCTTCCTAAAATTGATTGAGAAAGAAATTTCTGTTATAAAAAATGTGGGGTGAAGAAAAAAAGTTCTTTAAAGAGATATTTTATATTATATGAAATAATCATCGTTTCATTTCTCTGTCTTTCAATGACTCTGGTTTCCATTTTCACAACAAGGGAGTTTATGAAGGAACTTTACATAAAGGGAGCAAGGGACTTTTCTTTAACCATAAGAAGGGAAGTCCTGAAAATGATGGAAAGCGGAGAAAAGAATAAGTTTCAAATTCTGAAATCTACACTCCTCAAAGAAGGGAAATTTCTAAAAGAAATAAAGTTTTACAGAGAAAACAGAACAGAAATAGGAGGAAAAGGCAGATTTGAGGAACCGAACTGCCCCAGGGATGAAATATGTATAGCCAGAAAAAAAGCCAAAATAGAATTCTTCTATGCTATCCACAATGAAGATGGATGTAAAAAGTGCCACACTGGAGAAAAAATCCTTTCTTTTGTAGAGATGCAAATAGATACTTCAAACCTTCATTCTGTTCTAAAAAAAATTTCATATCTTCTCGTTGGTTTAGGGACAGTATTTCTTATTTTGCTCATATCGGGAACACAGGCAATCTTCTCTCTCGTTATTGAAAAGCCTATAAGAAATATGATGGATGGAATAAAAAAATATGAAAACGGGATGGAGGCACAAAAGGTTAAACTTGAAATGAAGAGCCGAGAATTTTCTATGCTTTCTGACGAACTCCTTAACCTTTTTATAAAACTTGAAAATGCAAGAAAGGAACTTGATGAATTTTATCACCAGAAAATGCAGAGAGCAGACAAACTTGCTACCCTCGGAGAACTTGCATCAAGTGTGGCTCACGAAATAAAAAATCCTCTTGCAGGGATAAACGGGGTAATCCAGGTACTTTTGAAGGAAGAGGAGGTTCCTTATAAGGCAAAGGAGATTTTAAAAGAAATCCTGAACCTCACAGCAAGGCTCAACAGAACCGTTCAAAACCTGCTGAGATTTGCAAAGGATACACCCATGAGCTTTAAACTGGCAAACATCAACGAACTTATCAAAAAAACCCTTCTTCTAATTGAAGGACAGGCAATAACCAATAAGGTCTTCATACAGATTCATTTGGACCCATCCATTCCACCTGCCATAATGGATGAAGAACAGATTCAGCATCTTCTCATGAACCTGATTTTGAACGCCATCCAGGCTATGCCCGACGGAGGGAAAATTTCAATAAAGACATCCGTTGAAGAAAAGGATGGAAATAAACATATAAAGGTTTCCATCTCTGACACAGGAACTGGAATCCCGAAGGAAATAATGGGAAAGATATTTGACCCGTTCTTTACGACAAGACCACACGGAACAGGGCTAGGGCTTTACATATGCAAAAAAATCATAAAATCTCACAATGGAGAGATATGGGTTGAAAGCGAAGAAAAAAAAGGAAGCACCTTTTACTTTACGATTCCATTAAAAGATGTATAAAATGCTAAAACTTGCTTTTCCAATTCTATATTTTTTCATACTTCCTCTTTTTTTTCTGAAAAAAGAATTTATATGGTCCAAATTTCTCCTTTTCTCTTTATTCAACTTCGTTTTTTTGTTTTTCATAATTATAAGGGGCAAAAAAGAAAACCAATTTTCATATCCATTTATTGTCTGGGCTCTCTTTACAATTTTCTCATTGCTCTCCCTTTTTCATACCCTGGACCCCTACCGTTCGCTTTTAATAATAACGGTTTACATTTCCATTCTCATCTTTCTTTTAACATCTGAAACTTTATCACCTGATGAAAAAATATGCTCCATCTTCCTTTCCCTGTCTTCAATAGCAGTCTCCATCATTGGAATTATGCAATATTTTGGGGTATTCATGAAACCCTTTTACACAAAATATGGAGAAATGGACATCTCAAGCACATTTGGACTTTCAAATTTCAGTGCAGAATATATAGCGGTAGCAGGTGCCTTTTCCTATTCCCTTTTGAATTATGGTAAAAAATTTTACCCATTAACAATCGCTACATTTATTTTTGGAATATCCTACATCATACTCGCCAGAGCAATGGCTGGATTTCTGGGCTTTCTCTCCTCAGCTTTTTTCTACCTTATTTTTCGTTACAAAAGAAACCTGCTTAAGACACTTCCTTTTTTCGCTGTATTCCTGTTTTTAGTTCTCTTCTTCACACCTGCGAAGAATTTTTGGGAAAGGGGAAAATCCATATTAAAAATGGAAGATGCTCCATCCGTCTTCAGAATTGAATGCTGGAAAAGTGCACTAAAAATTTTTAAAGACCATCCAGTTTTTGGAGCTGGAGCGGGAAATTTTGAGGTTTATGTGGAAAAATACGGAAGTGAAAAACTTGAAGCACTGACTGACGAACTGAATGTAAAAACAAAAAGAGCCCACAATGATTTCCTCGAAATTTTATCGGAAGAGGGATTTACAGGCTTTCTTCTATTTATCCTCTTTTTTGGAACCACATTTTACAATGCTTTAAAAAATAAAAGAGAAGAATTCCTTTTGCCAATTCTCTCATATGCGGTAATCTCCCTTTTTTCCTTTCCGTCAAGAATAATGCCCACAACAGGCGCATTTTTCTTTTCCGTTTATCTTACTTCAAAGGGAGGAAAGACGGAAAAAATTGTCGGGTCTAAAACTTTGCTTTTTATTCTTTTCATTTTAACAATCCTTATTTCAATTTTCGGTTTGAAGGTCTTCAAAGGAGAAGCGATGAGGAGACAGGCTATTGTTCAGACCCTTAAAAATAACCTTCCAAAGGCTCTTTTTTTCATAAACAGGGCTGTTGAGATAAATCCTTATGAGAGCGACCTTTATTTCCTGAGGGCACAAATATATTACAAAATGAAGCGCGAATTTCCCTCTGCGGTTGAAGACCTTAAAAAATTTGTAAGAAGGAATCCATTTCACGGCAAAGCATACTACATCCTCAGCCTTCTTGAATTCTATCTTATGAGATATAAAGACTCCGCAGAGCATATGGACAGGGCTTTTGAGTTCAAAAAACAGAACGACAAAAACTTCTACTTCTACGCTTACAGGATATATCAATCTGCAGGTTATGAAGAAAAGGCTCTAAACGCCCTCATACTTTACAAATCCATCCCCTGATGAATTTTATCGGGTTAAAGGTCTCCTCTTAAAAAAGAAATTACGCTCAAAAGGTAAAATGGAACGGTTGAGGAACGAAGAATCCTTTTTCCAAGGGATACCGTAAGAAAGCCCGATTTTTTAGCCATATTAACTTCTTCATCGCTGAAGCCACCCTCAGGACCCATCAGAATAAGGCTTTTTTTCTTTAACTCTTCAGCAACCTGATGTAGCGTCACATCCTTTTCTTTTTCCCAGAACAGAATCTTTGTCTGCCAGCCTTCTAAGGAAATTACGCTCCTAAAATCCATAATTTTTTCTATTTCAGGAAAGGTAAACCTCCTTGCCACTTTTGACGAAGATAAAATAATTTTCTTCCATCTCTCAATTTTTTTCTTTTCATCTTTCGGTCTGGATATTGTTCTTGAAGATATAAATGGAAATAAGAAATCCACACCGAGTTCAACAGATATTCTTATTACTTCCTCCATCTTCTCTCCCTTGAGCAGAGGAATACATAAGCCAGTAGGATTCTCCTTCTTTGGTTCAACCTCAATCCTCTCCACAAAAACAAGTGCCCTTTCCTTTATTTCTTTTAATTTTCCATATCCTGCCTTTCCCCTTCCATCCGTAAGGATAATCCCTTCATCCACCCTTATTCTCTTAACCCTCATGTGATGCGTTTCTTCATCGTTCAATTTTATTAACCCCTCTTTTATTTCCGGGGAAAAAAATACTTCAGCCATATTTTATAACACTTTTGCCAAGAATTTTTTCCTTCTAAAATCTGAAAATATCTGTTTGAGATGATTGGGGTTCCTTATCTCAATGATAAATGTAATTTTTGTTTTTCCAAATGGCAGGTCTTTTGAAATACGGTCATGTTCCACATCAAGGATGTTGCCCCTGTGATTTGCAATTATTTCGGTGAGAGCCTTAAGACTTCCCGGAACATCCTCCACAATAACTTCAATCATCCCGATTCTCCCGCTTTTTACTAAACCCTTGTATATTATCTTGTCTATGAGATTAAAATCAATGTTGCCTCCGCTCACCACAAGCACAACCCTTTTGCCATGAAATCTTCGTTTGTACTTAAGAAGGGCTGAAAGAGGAAGAGCACCCGCTCCTTCAACCACCATTTTCTTCCTTTCAAGGAAAAACAGAATTGACATGGCAATTAGCCCCTCTTCAACCGCGAGCACATCATCTACATATTTCTTCATAATTTCAAAATTGTTCTCTCCAATCCTTCCAATTGCAACTCCATCTGCAATAGTAGGCTGGGGGGTAAACTCAACAATTTTTCCTTTTTTCAATGAAAGAAGTGCGGACATCGCAGATTTTGTCTGGACGCCTATAACCTCCGTTCTCGGAGAAAGCGATTTTACAGCCACTGCTATACCTGAAATCAACCCGCCTCCTCCAACGGGAACAAAGATGGCATCCACATCATTGAGTTCTTCTAAAATTTCAAGTCCTATGGTTCCATTCCCTGCAATGATTTTTTCATCGTCAAAACCATGGACGAAAATGTAATTTTTCTGGGATTTAGCATATTCAAGTGCTTCCGAATAATTTTCACCTTTAAGTTCCACCTCTGCTCCATATCCTTTTGTCGCCTCTACTTTAACAATAGAAGCGCTCACAGGCATAACCACCTTCGTTTTAACCCCCAGTTTTGAACCCGCAAAAGCAACAGCCTGTGCATGATTTCCCATGGACACAGTTATCACCTTTCTTTTTATTCCTGAAAGCTTATTAAATGCACCCCGCACCTTAAATGAACCGGTCTTCTGAAAGTTTTCAGCCTTTATATAAACCTCAGCACCTGTAAGTTTTGAAAATGAATCGGAACGAATAAGTGGAGTTTTATGGATGTAAGGAGAAATTTTTGAACGAGCCTCTCTTATATCCTTTATTGAAATCATCTGGTCCTCAGAGAAAGGCAGGGGGTGAGACAAAAGCACTTTGAACATTTTTCCCCTTCATCCGTATAAAAAGGAATTTCTGGATTCAATATCTCTCCTATTATGCCACTTATCATCTTTCTGAAAATCTCTTCGGAAAATTTTTCTGAATATTCACCCAATTTTACCCTCCATTCTTTTTTCTTTATATCCCTTAAAGAAATGACGCACGCATCAACTGAACATAAGGGAGAATACTTGTCTTTGTAAATAAGGACATAGGATGGAAGCTGAAATGACTCAATTCCTATCCCCTTTATCTCCTGTCTTGAAGGCATGTCATGAAAACATGCTTTAATACCTTTCCTGTAATTATACTTATCAATACTTCCTGTCTTGTAATCAATAACCAGTATCTTCCCATCCCGCATATCAACCCTGTCCCCCCTTCCTTTTATCTTCACCTCTTTTCCATTTATTTTCAGTTTCATTTCTCCTGGGCTTTCAAGTTCAAGAACTTCTATTGAAGAAGAGAGAGCCTTTTCTTTTTCAAGATAAGTCTCAATTGTTTTTATTACAATTTTTTTAAGGATTTCCCTCTCGGGCGTTATAACTTTAAGCGTCTCCCTCATTGCATCTTCCACATTTTTCTCTACCGATTCCTTCATTTCGTCAAAATCAGACTGAGAAAGTTTCTTTTTAAGGTATGGTTGAAAAATCTTATATAAAGCAGAATGAATAACATTTCCCACATCCAGGGCTTCAATCTCTTCTTCCATGATTTCAGGAGGCGAAAGTTTCAAAATTTTTTTGATGTAGAACTTGAAGGGACATTCCAGATACAGATCAATATCAGTGGGAGTGAATTCCATATTTTCAAGAATTTTAAGGGTTGAAACATCTTTTTTTATCCCCCCCGCATTCTCCGAAAGAAATATCTGAACAGGAACTTTTATTTCCTCCTCGCTGAATAACCTCTTCGTTTTCTTTTCAATTTCCCATATAAGTTCTTCAACAAACCTGCTTCTCGGCATGTCCGGATTTTTTATGTAAAAAATCATTACCCTTTCAGCTGAACCAACCAGCCTCATAAAATGATACCTGTATATCAACTCGTTATCCCTGTAAACCGGAATCCCCAAATTTCTTCTGATTAAAGGGGATAGGATGGGATCATATTTTCTTACACCCGGCAGAATCCCTTCATTTACATCCAGAATTACAACCTTTTTGAAGTTTAGGCAACGCGTCTCAAGCATTCCTATAATCTGGGTTCCCTTCAACGGAACTCCTGGAAGCGGAATTCTGTAAGTCCCTGCCAGACCTTTAAATATTCTTTTCAGAGCCTCTATGTCAAATTCTTCGTCTTTCAGGAGAGAATTCCTCATGTCCCTTAAAAACTTCAGAAATCCCTCAAGTGTTTCGGAAGAAAGTGGATGATGCCCGAAATCACTGTTCTTCAAAAGAAACTTTATGACCTCCTCAAATAGACTGCTCAAACCCTTCAATGATTTCACTCCCTCAAAATCCCTTATAAACACCTTGTGGAATATCCTCATTACTTCCACAGCGGTTTCCCTATCTCTCCCCCTCGCAATTTCATGAACGATTTTTTCTACTTCATCAAGGGAAAAGAATATCAATCTGTCCCTCGTAAGTTTTTCTTCTAACTTTCGGAAAATAAATGCACCCGTGTTGTTATTGATGCGAATATTTTTTACATACGGATGCTTTATCAATGAAAGATATGAATTTAAATAGTATAGACCTCCATGTTTTGTCTCCTGAAGTTTAAGTATGGATTCAAACAGGAGAAAAAGAGAACTTCTTTCAAGAGGATATCCCATGGAAACATTGAATTCCACATCAAATCTGCTCATCACATCTGAAAGAAGGGGGATGAGAGTTTCACTTCTCGGCAACACTATGGCAAGAGCATTCCACTCCTTTTCTTCCTTCAAAAGATTGGAGAGGTAAAAAAGTTCAAAATGTAAACTTGAAGCGGGATGAAAAGAGAATTTGTGTTCAATTGGAAAATTTTTTGTAGATGGTATCCTTTCTACCTCCTTTATTTTTAAGTTCTTCAACATCTCCTTAAATTCCTCCAAATCCTCCGGATGAGAAAGATGGAAAAAAAGATTCACATCAAGAGAATCTCCTGCTTTTTCAATTAATTCCCTTTCAGAAACTGTGAAAAGGAAGAACCCTACAAAGAAAATTTTTTCTATGTTTTTTTCTTTTAATATCTCTCCCACCGGAAGAGCTGAGACTTTTCTGTATCTGTAACCTCTCGTCCACAGCCTCATTCTCTCCATCTCTTCATGGAATTTGAAAATGAGATCGCTGATACAGAGCATCATGCTTTCCTGAGGCGAAAGTTCACCACCTATCCTAAGGTATTTTTTGAGTTCTTCAATTTTTCTCTCATCCACCAGTACCTCATCCATTTCCTCAATGACCCTGAGAATTTCAAAACCCCAATGAAGAAAGTTTTCAAACTTTTTGAAAGACTCCACATAGAGTGGAGGGAGTTGATAATCCTTATTTTCCTTCTTAAAAATTTCGTAGAGGATATAAACCGCATCAAGGTCATTCAAAGGTGAAAACTCAAACCCGTACCATGAAAGGAACTTTGAAATAAACTCATCCATTGATGTGATGAGAGGAGGGATGATTGAACCACCACACTTTTTTGAAAGGCTTGAAATAAGGTAGTAGTAAGGTCTTTTTCCGGGAAACACAACTGCTATGCGGGAAAGGTCCCTATCCCTCATCCCTTCTATTAACCTGTTTGAGAGTTCTTCAATCAGGTTCTCCTCAAAAGGAATGAATACCGCTTTTAAACTCATTGAACTTCTTCCACCTTTTCAGAGTCAAGATAAACCAGATATCCCTTTACAGGCTTACCCTCGTAAATATCGGTAAGGACAGAAATGTAATCCCTGAGTTGTTCCCTATGTTCTCTTTCTCTTCCTTCACCCCACTTGAAATCAATAACCTCTACCTTTTCATCTGAAACAATAACTCTGTCAAGCCTCCTCATCCTTCCATCCGCACCAAGAACTTCTTTTTCGGTATAAACCCTTTCCGATGGAACCACAAAAAATCTTGCAAGTTCTCTTTTAAAAAAGTTGATAAGGCGGCCAAAATTGTCCGAAATCTCTTCCCTGAAATGCACAAAATCCGGAATCTTAAAAAGGCTTTCAAAACTACTTCTCAAAGCCTCCTCCAGTTCTTTTTGGGAAGAAACTCCTTTTATTTTAGAAAGGGCGAGGTGAATCGCTTCTCCAAATTCCATTGCTTTTCTCCTGTTTTCATCAATAAGCTCTTCTCCCTTTTTTCTTTCCCTCACGAATCTCAACTCCCACCTTCTTCTGGGAGGAAGAGGAGAAATCTCTTCCTTCTTCTGAAAAAACTTCTCGTTGCTCCTCACAGGCACCGGTGCTCCCTTTTTTATCTCTGAAATCTCACCGAGA
>JBBIVP010000015.1:13255-20596 GCA_037439705.1 bacterium | reverse complement strand
TTATTCTGGAAAACTTCCGCACACTTTCCCAGCCCGTGAAGTTTGAATTTGACCTGAAATTCTGGGGAGTAGAATCCTACTCTTTACCTCTTGGATTTCATTTCTCCATTGTGTTTTTCTTAGGGTTTATCCTTGGTGTGCTCTTTATAACTTTAAAAAAATTAAAAAATAAACCTTAATCCAGATGGTATTTACGATTTTTTACACAGTCTTTTACTGACTTTTATTTCCTGTATAAATTTTAATCCTTCCTCCAGTCAGCCATTCATCCTGATAGAGGTCTGTAAAATTGATTCTTTAATCCACGCATACTTTTGGTTCAGGAAACTTCATTAAAAATTTACAGCCACTCCTCCTACCACCAGGTACTTCACTCCTTTTTTCTCAGTTTCTCTGAGGATATCCAGGTAAAGCATTTATGGTGGAAGTTTTTTCAGTAATCTTAAAAGGGCGTTTAAAAGGAACAGAGCGGAAAATAAGCATGTGAGTTCCGCTATGATAGCTAGCTCACCGTATGATGCAAGGATCTGTGTATCTGCCGTTATGAGGACAAGGTATCCTATTATTGTGGTAAGTGAGCAGAGGAGAACAGCACTTCCTGTTTTGTGAAGGACATATCCCGTTCCTTTTCTTCCATCAATTTTTGCCCTCTGATAGATATTTATTGCATAATCTACACCTGTTCCCATGGCTGTTGGAATGGCCACGAAATTGAGGAAGTTAAATTTCAGGTCAAAAAGGGCAATAAGTCCGAACATCCATGATAGAGCACATACGAGGGATGTGATTATGTAGAATGTATCTTTTATGCTCCTGAAAATAAGAAAAACAAAAATGGTTATTGCTATGAAGGCGAGAATTGAAAGAAATGGAGCATCCCTCTCTATGCTTTTTAAAATATCTGCAAATATAATTGCCTCTCCAGATGTCTTTATAATTTTTCCGTTCGGAAGATTTATTTCTCTCAGACTTTCGGTAAAGTTAAAAAGATTATTTGCATTCCAGAGGTTCTTTCCGGGTGGGGGATTAACATAAACAAGTGTTCCTATGTTTCCATACGCATCAGAAAACTGCCTGCGAAGAATATCAGGAATTTCATTTATTCCGAAAGGTCTTACTTCCTCAAACAATTTTTTAAATTTTCTAAGTTCTTCCGCTTTTTTTTCGTCAAGCCATTTTTCATCAATGTCCTTTATGAGATTGTAAATTTCCTCTACGATTTTAATTTTGCTTTTCTGATCATCAGGAAGGAGGGAATAGATGTTCACACATTTTCCAATTTTTCCCTTATATTTTTCGGAATCTTCCCTTAATACTTCACATACTTCCTTTCCTTCCTCCATACTTTCAACAGGAATAATAGCGGGGGTTGATGATTTTTTTAAAATTCGGGATATTCTTTCATCAATTACCGCGGTTCCACTTCGCAGACTCATCTTGCTTCTCAGGTTCTCAAAATTGTACTCTAAGCAATCTGGCAAGAACTTAATGAAGTATAGGCTGGAAAGAATGCTTATTGGAATTAAAAGGAGGAAGGGTCGGTAATAGTAGGCAATTCTATCGGCGATTGCTGAGGGAATGAAAAACACCGGTTTTCTCCAGCCAGAGGTTGAGAAATCAAAAGGTTTTATTTTTTCAAAAAGGTAAAGGAGAGCTGGAAGGAAGGAATATGTGAGCATCCAGCACAGGACTATACCCAGACTTCCCATTATTCCAAATTCCTTAAAACTTCTCGTCAGGGCGAAGGATAGAACAAAAAAGCCTCCTGCGGTTGTAAGAGCGCTTGCTAAGGTTTGTAGAAATGTTTTGTTAATTGCTATATCAATTGCTTCAACAACTTTTTTTCCATCAAGTCTTTCTTCAAAATATCTTGCCAGCTGGATTATTCCGTAGTTTATGCCCGTTCCCATTACGATTGAACCGAGAAAACCCGTCATTACCACTATTTTTTTTATAAAAATTGAGAGTATGCCGAATGATATGAAAATTCCGCTTACCAGCGTGATTGTGAGAAGAAATAAGACCCTCAACCTCCTGAAGAAGAAAAAAATAATTCCTCCGATAAGAAGGACGCAGAGAAGGAATGTGCTCGCAATATCCCTTCTTACCGCGTCATATTCCTCCACTGCAATTTTGTGATTTCCCGCAAGCCCTGCCTTCATGGAAGCGTGGTAAGAACGGGGATTCAGTTCATTTATTATGTCCTCCACCTTTTTTATGAATTTTCTCGTGTTTGAGATATCGGTTGGAGTGTATCTGGGCTGTATGAAAATTGCAAAGAGCCTTCCACCTTCTCCGGTATAATATCCATCTATGTAGTTTTCAAATCTGGATAGAAATTTTGTATATCGCTGTTTGAGGTCTTCAAACCTAAATTCCTCCTCTTCTTCAAGAGAAAAATAAAATGGTGAGAGTTCAAGCTTCTTTCTGTTTATCCAGTCTCTCAATTCGTTTTTAAGTCTTATGAGGTCCTCTTTTGAAAGATAAAGTAGTCCAAATTTTTCATAATGCCTTTTTACTTCTTTCGCATTGCTTTCAATAAATTTTATCTCTCCCGAAAGTATTTTTTTGATAAGAAAGTTCAGGTCTTCAACAAATCTTTTTCCAGAATTTAGGTCATCAGTTTCAATTCCTATGTTCAACATTCCGAGTCCGCCCACCCTTTTTGATATTTCTTTTAAGAGTTTTACGCTTTCATAGTCCTGAGGAAGTATTGCGGAGAAATCGCTCTGTAATTCAAAGTTTTTTATTCCGAACCAGCTTATAAAGGCAAGGCTCAAAAAAAACAAAATTATTATTATGTGATTTTTCACCACAAATTCTGTCCATTTTCCCAAATTTCTTTCCATTTTATCCTGTATTTTCAATTTACCTCATTTTAATGGTATAATCAAAATGTGAAAGAACTACGGAAAAAGTTCAAAGACCTGACCACAGAGGAAAGGAAGAAATGGGCACTTCTTGAGGAGTTTTTATCCGAGTTCATAAAAGCATTGCTAAAGACAAGTTATTATACTCCGGAGCACCCATCTTCCCGGAAGGCAAAAGAAGGTTTGTTTGAAAAACTTGGAAAAATTGTGGAGGATAGATTTACACTGACATTCTCAAGGGAAATAGAGGAGAAGCAGAAGGATGTCCTGATAGATGGAATTTTTGATGGTTCTGTTTCTTTAATGGACCTTACGGGGCAGGAAAAGGGAAGTCTATATGTTCCAAAACTCTGGGATTTTATGATGAGAAAAAGACTCATAAGCCTTTCAATAAAGCCATCCATAGATTATGATCAATTTGACAGATTTCTCAACATACTCGCAGAGGCTCCCCAGCAGGTCTATACCGAAGAGGATTCAAGAAGGATTACAATGCTATTTGTTGAGAAAGGGCTTTCAGATGTTCTTCCTGTATTTGAAGAGGACATTATTGGAAGGGAAAGAAAACTTTCCTGGATGGTAAGGATTGCCTTTTCCCGTTTAAAAAAAGACCTGAAACTCCTTCCCCTTTACAGGAACCTTACAGAAGAAAAAATTTCAGAAATAAAAAGGCAGGTTTTTAAAGAGATTGTCCGATCGCTGAGAAGGATTGACCTCCTTTCAGAGTTTCTTGAGCATACGGACCTGATAAAGGTTGATGTAAAACTTATTGACGAAAAGGAGGTGGAGAGGGAGATAGTTAATAATAGTCAGGATGATATCCTTGCTCCACTTGCAAAGAGGATTGCAGAAAAAATTGGAGAGGTTGAAGACCTTACTGTAAAGAACAATCTCTTAATAGCTCTCTATTTTCTGTGTGAAAGGCTTACAAAGAGGGATGAGCAGAAGGATATTGAAACCTTAGCAGGCATTTACAGAATGGGATTTTTAAAAATTGAAGACCTGCCTCAGGAGGTGAGAAATTTTGTTCGCCTTCAGCACGAAATGATTGAATTTTTGAGTTCAAGGAAGCTGGCAAGGGAACTGTTCGTTGAGGTGAACAAAAAGAAGTACGAAAATAAGCTTTTCATTTTAGCGAGCCTCTTTGAGGAACTTATAAAAAAAGATAAGGAATCCCTTGCAATGGAAATAATAGAGGTTCTTGAAGCAATAAAGGAAAACGAGACCATTGAGTGGAAGAAAAAACTTGCGGAGGAATTTCTTTTAAAAATCTGTTCAGACGATAATGTTCTCGGGCTTACAGCAGGACTTCTCCTCCAGGGAAAGGAAGTTGAAAGGGGGATAAAAGTTTTTGAACTTTCCGGAGCCCATGGAATTTATTACCTCCTTGAAGTTTTAAAGACATCTGAAAACAGGACGGTGAGAAGGAGGGTTATTGATGCTATACTGAGGCATAAGGAGCATGCCATCAGCTACATTCTTCAGGATCTGGAAAGTGGAGAGGGAGAATGGTTCTACATAAGAAATCTTATATTCCTTTTGAGAGAGATGGAAGATAAGGGATCATTTCACATTGTGGCAAGGTTTCTCAATCATCCCCATTACAGGGTAAAGGAGGAGGCGATTGATTACCTTTTAAAAGCGAATGAAAAAGTTCTTCTTGATGAAGCAGAAAACCTTATGAGTGATGGAGATGAGAGGATAAGAAAAAAAATTTTACTTGCTCTTGCCAGTTTGAAGACGAGGAAGAAAGAAATCGTTTTGAAAGCCATTTCAATGCTTATGGATGAGAACGAAACTGAAAAGGTGAAGAACTGTGTTTTATCTTACTTTTCCTCGGTTGGCAATCTGAAACTTCCGGATGGAAGGACAATAGAAGAACTTCTCATTGATTTTATTGAAAAGAAAAAGAGGGTTTTTATTTTTAAAAAGGAAGAAAGTCCTGAATTAAAAAAATATGCGATAAAAATTCTTGGAGAGATTGGTACCGCTAAATCAATTCAATTTTTAAGAAGCCTTGAAGATAAAAGGGAATATAAAGAGGAAGCAAAAACTGCTATCCAGAGAATTATTGATAGAAGTGCTTTGAAAAGTAAAAATTGATATAATTTAAAAATGAGATTTAGAAATGAAAGAAAGGGAGATATATCCATTGATATAACCCCGGTAGTTGACACGGTATTCAATCTTATGATTTTCTTTGCCCTTTCTTTAAATTTTCTCGCTCTTTCGGGGCTGAAAATAAATCTTCCTAAGGGAAGTGTAAGGGAGGTTTTGAGTACCCCAAAATCGGTAGAGGTTTCTGTAACCAGAGACGGAGAGATATTTTTAGAAAAGGATAGAGTTTCTCTCGAGAATCTCTATTCTATTTTTTCTTCTCTGAAAGGTAACGGATACGAAAAGGTCATAGTAAAGGCTGATTCGGATGCCAAACATGGAATTGTGGTTGAGGTTCTTGATGCTGCAAAGAGAAGCGGTTTTTCTCAGCTCGCCATAGCCACACTTCCAAAAGAGGAATGAAGAAAAAAACTGCCAGATTTATTATTTTCATTTCCTTCATCCTTTCCGCGATATTGATTCTTGAATGTTTTTTTTCCAAGGATGGTATAAGGGCGTTCAGGACATTGAAACATCAAATAAAATCTCTTAATGCAGAGATTGAAAACCTTAGGGTTCAAAAGAAAAAACTTGAAATAGAGGTATATAAGTTGAGTTCAGATGACTCCTATATTGAGAAGATAGCAAGAAGGGACTACGACCTTTTGAGAAAGAAGGAGATTATTTTGAAATTTGTAGAAATTGAAAAGTAAGAAGAGCGCTTAGATGTATCCCAGGGTTAAAAATATGGAGAGAACGAGTCTGTCAAAAAGTATGTGTCTCGGGATGTATCCATACTTTATTGGAATGTCATATTCCCTCAATATGTCAAAAATCTCATAAATTTTTTGATACTTTAATGTTCTTGCAAGGGTGAGAAGAAAGGGGTCAGTTTTCAATTTCTCCGTTTTCAGACGCTCTTTGAGTTCAAGAAGGGTTCTCATTTTTGAGTTTATGTATCCGATAAGGAGTACCCACAGGTTTTCATTCTTTTTTGCCTGTTCCTTCAAGTAGGTTGTCAGTTTGAAAATTTTTTTATCTCCATTCATAAGTACTTGAAAAACCTCCCCAGGATTTATCTCCCTTGATGTTCCTACAATTGCCTCAAGCACATCCTTTTGTTCTATATTCCTCCTTTCTCCTACATAATTCATAAGTTTCTCGCACTCATTAAGAATTTCTCCAAAATTTCCGCTGTAAAAGGAAAGTAAAAGGTTTAACGCTTCTTCTGTTATTTTATATCCTGACAAGGAAATAATTTCTTCAATTATCTCCCTTATCTCAATTTCATAGAGTTCTTTAAGGTTGAAAATCGCTAAATTTTTAATATCTGAAAGTTCTTTTTGAGGTATAAAATCGGATGAAAAAATGAGATATGTATTGCCTGCCAGTTCCAGTTTCTTTTTCAAAATTTCAATCTCCTTCGTTTTTATCTCAGATATGAGCAGTCTTGGCTTTGATAGAAGTGAAAAACTCCTTGCGGAATCAATGGCTAAAAAGGGGGATTCATATCCTATTATTTCCATATTTCCGTGCTTTGAGGATATTGCTGTTTTGAACCTTTCAATCAAAAAGGTCAAAAGCCCTTTATCATCCGTTGAAATGAGGCATATCCTCGGGATCTCACCGCTTTTCAGTTCATTAATTATTTCTTTAATTCTCTTCATTCAAAAAATTGATGAGTTCCTCATAAACCTCATCTGCGATGAACTTTACGATAGAATTCTTTGCGTCCTCCTCATTTTCTCTGTCAAAAGAGATAATTCCGCTTTTCAGATACTCTTCATACTGAGAAATGGTCTTTTCCCTTTTTTTCTCTTTTCTTTCAAATGCAACTCTTACTTTCATGGTAACCCTGTAGGCAGGTCTTATTGCGGAGAAAAAGGGTGATGGAGAGACATCGTATGACAGGATGTAAATGGATATTGAATTTTTTCCGTCATCAGTTATTTTAATTCCTCCTCTTTCAAAAAGGCGAAGGCTTTCCTTTTCCATGAGTATTTCCAGTTCAGGTTCAGGGGTTCTGTTTACCACAGTAAGTTTGAAGTTTTCCAGTTCTTCCACCTTTTTAAAATTTCTGAGTTCATATCCACAGGAAAGGAAGAAAAGAAAAATGATTGGATAGCGATATATTACCATTACATTATTTTGCGAGTAATTTTTCGGACAATTTTTTTGAAAACGACATAATTGTTAAAACCATGGGTCTGTCAAGGGCTTCTGGAATCCAGGAAGCATCAGAAAGGTAAAGGTCGTCAATTTCCTTAACTTTGCCCCATTCATCCACCACCTCTCCAATTCTTGCTGTTCCCTGAGGATGGGTTCCACGGACAGGGGAAAGAAAAATACTTCTGGGATCGCATCCGGCTTCCAC
>JBBIVP010000015.1:0-13233 GCA_037439705.1 bacterium | reverse complement strand
AACCCCTGTTAATTTTTTTCATATCATTATCCGTCAATGGTTTTGAGATATTTCCTTCAATATCTATGCTTCCTGCAAGTTCATCTTTTGTTTTTACCATTATTCCCAGTATTTTTCTTTTTTTAAACGCTTTAAAGACCATTCTCTTTTTCTTTAGAAACAATTGAATTGGAAAACTCATCCATGTATCGGTAAGTGTTGAAAGCATAAATCCTTCTTTTTCAAACTCATAGCTTCCAACTGTCATTGGAGGGTCGTAGAAGTTTCCATTTCCTGATTTAAGAATTCCATATACTATGAGCGTTGGGTCAAGGGAAAAACCGTCACCTGCTTCCCTTATTCCTGAATTTCTCAGAATCATGGCTGTTCCTATCCCGCCGGCACACAGAATCACCTTTCCCCTTGCCTCAAATCCGTCCTTTCCAATTGTGCCCTTTACTCCTATGCACTTTCCGTTCTTAATAATTAAAGAATAAACATCTGAATTTGTTACAAGTCTGGCACCGTTATTTACACATTCATCAATGAACTCTCTTGCAGTCCACTTGGCACCGCACGAGCATCCTACCATGCACGAAGAAGAGCATCTGAATCTCCTTTTGCACCTTTCAGGATTCATAAACTTCGGAATTGCTTCCCATTTGAATCCGAGCCTTTCAGCAGATTGCATAATTCTTATGCTTCCTTCTCCGAGAAGGCTTTCAGGGAGGGGTTTGATCTTTAATTCCTTCTTTATTTCTTCAGCGTATGTTTTAAGGTTTATATTGTACTTCTTTTCAAGCCAGTCAGGAGGGTCTGCGGAGGACCCGCAGTAAAGAATTGTAGAGCCTCCTACAGTGATTCCCCTTATTATGTTTAATCCCTCTTTCGTGAAGTAAAAACTCATTCTGTCAGTATAGAGAAGGGCTGAAAAATGATTTCCGACCCTTTTGTGGTATTTTCCTTTTTCAAGGATAAGGACATTTTTTCTGCCCCTTACCAGTTCCCTCGCAACAGTTGCTCCACCCGCACCACTTCCAACAACAATATAATCTGCTTCAAAATACCTCATTGTTTATTTATTTTAAATCTCTTTCACTGCCTCTTCAACTGCGCTTATTATTTTTTCTAAATCCTCATCTGTATGGGCAGTAGAAAGAAAAATTGCTTCAAATTGAGATGGCGGGAGATATATTCCCCTTTTTAAAAGGGCATGGAAGAATTTCTTAAAAAGAGTGATGTCCGATTTTTTTGCGGTGGTCAGGTCTTTGACCTGTTCATTTGTGAAAAATATAGTGAACATAGAAGCAATTTGATTGAGCCAGTGAGGTATCCCTTTTTCTTTCAAAATTTTTCCTATCGCTCCTGCGAGTTTTCTGGTTCTTTCTTCAAGGATGTCATACAGCTTTTCCTTTTTTAGAATTCTAATTGTTTCAAGCCCTGCTGTCATTGCAAGGGGATTGCCGGAGAGAGTCCCTGCCTGATACACGGGGCCTGATGGTGAAACCATTTCCATTATTTCTCTTTTTCCACCATAGGCTCCGACAGGAAGCCCTCCACCTATTATTTTTCCGAGACATGTTAAATCGGGACTTATCTTGAAAGCTCCTTGGGCTCCTCCTTCAGAAATTCTGAAGCCTGTTATTACTTCATCGAAGATAAGAATTGCTCCATACTTTTTTGTTTCATCTCTCAATGTTTCAAGAAAACCTTTTTCGGGAAGAACCACTCCCATATTTCCTGCCACAGGTTCAACAATCACACAGGCAATTTCTTCACCCCTTTTAGAAAATAACTCCTTCACTCCTTCGGAAGAGTTGTATGGAAGCACAATGGTTAATCCCGCTATTTCTTCGGGTACGCCCGGGCTTGATGGAATTCCAAATGTTAATGCTCCTGAGCCCGCACTTACAAGCATGGAATCAGAATGTCCGTGATAGCATCCATCAAATTTTACTAAAAACTTCCTTTTTGTGAATGCCCTTGCAAGCCGGACCGCACTCATGACCGCTTCTGTTCCAGAGTTTACGAATCTGATGAGTTCTATGGACGGTAAGGAATCAATGATTTCTTCTGCCAGCAATATCTCAAGCTCAGTGGGTGCACCATAAGAAGTTCCGTTCAGCACTGCCTCTGTCAATTTCTGAATTACTTCCTTTCTACCATGTCCAAGTATCAAGGGACCCCATGACATAAAAAGGTCTATGTATTCATTTCCTTCCTCATCGTATATTTTTGAACCACATCCCCATTTTATAAACGGAGGATTTCCTCCTACTGCTCCAAAAGCCCTGACAGGACTGTTTACACCGCCCGGGATAACTTTTTTAGCCCTTTCAAAAAGAGAAAGGTTCTTCATAATCTCACCCCTTTTTTGTCTTTGTTATAGTAAACAAACTTCTTTTTTTCAAACAATTGTGGAGATTTAAATTTCTATGCAAGTTTATAGGAGGTTAAAACTAAATTTTAAAAAACTACTTGACAAATAAAAAAAAACTTCTTATAATAATAGCAAAATGGGGTTATGGAAGAAAAGAAAGAATGGGGGAATAAATGTGGCCATTTAAAAGTAACAGGGCATTCGGACTTGATATAGGTGCATACTCAATAAAATTTGTTGAACTCTCCGAGACATCCAAGGGTTATAAATTGGAGAACATCGGAATTATAAGAACACCCCCTGAATCCATTGTTGATGGAGAGATAATAAACACAGCTGGAGTGGGAGAAGCAATAAGGACATTGTTGAAAGAAAAAAGGGCAAAGACAAAAAATGTGGTTATAGGTATTGGAGGACATGCAGGTGTAATGCACAAAAAAATAAAGGTGCCGATCATGACAAGGGAGGAGTTCGAAAATCACATAAAGTGGGAAGCAGAACAGCATATCCCATCTGGACTTACGTTAGACGAAGTTTATATGGATTTTGTCATTCTTGATACCATCCATGAAGAAGGACAGATGGAGGTATCCCTTATATTTGCAAAGAAAGACCTTGTAAATAACTATGTGGCTCTCATAAAAGAATTAGGGTATGAACCGGTTGTAGTTGATTATAATGTGTTTTCTTTGCAAAATTGTTTCAGATTGAATTATTCAACTTCTGAAGACGAGACTGTCGCTCTACTTGACATAGGTGCGTCAATGTATCTTCTGAACATAATAAAGGGAGACAAGAGCCTTTATGTAAGAGATGTGCCGAAAAACGCGGGAAATCAAATAACAGAAGAGCTTCAGAAGAATTTAGGGTTTGATTACGAAGACGCAGACGAAATAAAGAGGAAATATGGAAAAGAGGGAGAAGAAATTTCACCAGAGGCTGAAAAAATCATCAAAGAAGCAACAGGCGCAATTATAGATAGCATAGTTAAAGACCTCAAAAGAATTTTTGGAACACTTCCTGAAGGTACTCATGTTTCAAGAATTTCCATTTCGGGTGGAACAGCGCTTCTTAAAGGTTTTGTTGAGGCAATAAAAGAAGCAACGGAACTGGAGGTTGAGCTAATTAACCCCTTTGCTCAGATAATAGTTCCATCTAAAGGGATTGATACAACTCTTATAGAACAAACTCCTTCAGTTTTCTCCATTGCTGTTGGTCTGGCAATGAGAAAACCTTATGAATAAAATATGGGGTGAAAAATGATAAGGATTAATTTTCTTCCTGTAAAAGAAAAGAGAAAGGAAGAGGAGATAAGGTTATGGTTAATTTTGACCATTGTATTAGTCGCTGTGGAGGTAGTTGCGCTTTCCCTCATATATCTTCATTTCAGAGGCAAAATCAAAGAATTGGCAGAAAAGGAAAACACAATAAAAAGGGAAATAGCGGAGTTAGATAAAAAGATAAAAGATGTCAAAGACTTTGAAAACAAGAAGAAGGAGGTGGAACAAAAACTCGGTATTATTGAAGCACTTGCACAGGGAAGAGAACTGGATGTCATTCTTCTTGACGAACTTGCGAAGAGCGTTCCTTACAATCCAGAATCAAGGATAAAAAAGAGAATTCAGCTGAAATCCTTTTCAAAAAAGGGAGGTCTTATATCAATCAAGGGAGTTTCTATGGACCAGGAGAGTATAGCCCTTTTTATTGAAAACCTTGAGAAATCAAATTATTACAAAAGTGTTTCCCTACGCGGAGTGACCGCAAAAAAGGAAAAAGGGCTTTCCTATTTTGAATTTGACCTGAATGTAAGCGTGGAGGAACCTCAAAAACCAAAGACAGGAGGGTAAGATGGCTCCTAAATTTGAACTGGGTATAAGTAAGGATTCAATTAAAAAGTTGACACCTGTCCAGAGGTGGTTGATTACAGGTTTCATAATTCTTGTGGTAATTATTTTTGCTATCTTTTTTCTTTATCTTCCTGCCAATAAAGAAATAGCTGCAAAGGAAGCGAGCCTAAATAAATTGGACCGTGATTTAACGGCTGCAAAACAGACCCTCGCAAATCTTGAGAAGGTAAAACAGGAATATGAAAAGCTGGAGAACAAACTTTCTGAATACATAAAGAAACTTCCTTCTGAAGCGGAGGTTGAAAAGGTGTTTGTTGGTATCTCCAGCATAGGCAAAGAGGTAAATGTGGAGTTTCTAAAATTCGCACCAAAAGACGAAGTTCCGGGGAGCGGTGGGCTTTATTCCACTGTTCCAATTGAAGCAGAAATAAGCGGAAAATTTCACAGTGTTGCACTATTTCTTGATAAAGTTGCGAAGATGGAAAGAATTGTTAGACCTGTGGACTTTTCAATAACCCCTGTAGAAGATAAGATGGGAAATGTAACTTTAAATTTGAAAATTTCGCTTGAGACCTATAAATACAAACCATCCCCGGCACCCACCGGACCCACACCAAAAGGGGGGAAGAGATGAAAAAAACAGTTTTGGTGATAATGTTATTTTCTTTTCTTGTGGTTATTTCCTGTAAGGGAAAAACAAAAGGCGCTGCTGTTCAGAAAGGAAAACTAGTTACAGAAACTCAAGTAGCAGTGGAAGAAAAGAAGGAAGAAGTTGCGGATGTCCGGAGTGTATATCGTTATGAACCATTCGGAAAAACAGACCCATTTGAACCTCTGTTCAAGGGTGTGAAGGAAGGTGGTCCTGAGCTGAGAACGCCACTTGAGGAATACAATGTTGCTCAGTTTGAACTTGTAGGAATAATATGGGATGTGAAAGAGCCAAAGGCGATTGTGAAAGACCCCAAGGGGGAGACATATATTGTGGGAAAGGGAACAAGAATAGGAAGAAATAATGGGAAAATAACAAAAATAACAGAAAAGAAAGTTTACATTGTTGAAGAGTATGAGGACATCTACGGACAGATAACCACCGGCGAGGTGGTTTTAGAGATGAAAGAATAATTTTAAGGAGGTAAAGAGATGAGAAGATTGAGAACAGCACTTATTTCCTTTCTTATAGTGGGGGGATTTTCATGTGCTACTCATACTGTGAAAAAAGAAATAACCTTCAAAAGGAATATCATAAAAAAGGTTAAGGTTCAGGTCTATAAGAATGGAGCAAGGATTTTAGTTTCAGGAACACAGCCCACTAATTACACTGCTTTCAGGTTGATTGAACCATGGAGAATAATTCTTGACCTCACAGATACAGATGTTCGTTATATCAAACCGGCTATAGATGTATCAAGTGGTATCATAAATTCTCTTAAAATTCAAAAACTTGGAAAATCGGGAAGGATTGAAATAAAAACCAATCTTCCACCATCCTTTGAGGTTAAAAGGGAAGGGAATGAGATAAAAATGTGGATTGCACCTACCAAACTGAAGAAGAAGTTCGCACAGGCTGAAGAGGAAATAATAGAGGAACTGGAAGAAGAGGAAGCACCTGCGGAGGAGGAGGTTGAGGCTGAAGAGCCCGAGAAGGAGGTAGTGGAGGAAGCCCCAGAAGAGGTTGTTGAAGAGGTTGTTGAAGAGGTGCCAGAAGAGGCGCCAGAAGAGGTGCCAGAAGAGGCGCCAGAAGAGGCGCCAGAAGAGGTTACTAAGGAAGTAGCGCCTCCTCAAGGACCTAAGCCAGAGGAAATCCCACCTGCTCGTGAGGAGGTTGCGGAAGAGGTCCCACCTTCTGCGCCTGAAGAAGTTACTGAAGCAGTTCCACCTCCTGCCCCAGAGGTTGTTCCACCTCCAGTTCTTGAAAGGGCATCAAAGATAATTGACATAAAATCCTCCGTAGTGGGAGAAAAAACAACAATAGAATTCATCGGAAACGGTCCTATTGGTGATTACACAGCTTTTAAGCTTCAAAATCCACCGAGATTGGTGGTGGACATTATGGATGTAGGAAATCTATATCCGAGCACCACTGTAGATGTTGGTTCGCCACTCATTTCAAAAGTAAGGCTCGGTCAACATCCTGATAAGGTGAGATTCGTTCTTGATGTTCCAACAGAAGATGTTCCACCATATGAGATTGAAAAGAAAGAAAATAAACTCGTGGTAACCTTGAGTCCTATCATTGTTCCACCTGTAATCGCCGAGGTGAGAAAAGTTGAGGAAAAACCACCTGAAGTTGTACCTCCTTCCCCTCCACCTCCTACTCCAATCCCAACCCCAACTCCAACTCCTCCACCGGTTGCTCCCCCTCCTCCGAAAGTTGAAGAGGAAGTCCCCCCTGAGGTTGGGGTGGCGCCTGAGATGATTGCGAAGAAAAGATATACTGGAATGAGAATTTCTCTTGAGTTCAAGGAAGCGGATATAAGGGATGTTTTCAGGCTCATAGCAGAGGTCAGCAAACTAAACATAATTGTAACAGACGATGTAAAGGGAAATGTGACGGTAAGAATGAAGAACATTCCATGGGATCAGGCTCTTGATGTCATTTTGCAAACGAATAACCTTGGAATGGTTAGGGTTGGAAATGTGGTGAGAATCTCTCCTCTTGATAGATTGAGAAAAGAGGAAAAAGAGAGGCTTGAGTTTATAGAAGAGACGAAGAAGAAGGAGCCCCTTATAACGAGGCTCATTCCTGTTAACTATGCGTCCGCCAGCGAAATAAGTGCTCAGATTAAGCCACTCCTTACAGAAAGAGGAACAATTCAGGTTGATGCAAGGACCAATACTATAATTGTAAAGGATGTGAGGAAAATCGTTGATGAGTCAGAAAAACTCGTCAGAACCCTTGACCTCCAGACTCCTCAGGTTCTTATAGAAGCAAGGATAGTAGAGGCAAATACAAACTTCACGAAGGAAATCGGCGTGCAGTGGGGAGGAAGGTTTTCTGCCTCTCCAAGCTATGGAACTCCAACAGGTCTTTATTTCCCGAATACCATAGGAGTATCTGGATTTACTGATCTCTCCGGAAGACCAACAAGAGAAGTCGGAAGCGCAGAGGTTCCAAATTTTGTGGTCAACCTTCCAGCCAGCGTTGGAATCGGAACCGGTGGTGGTATAGGTTTTACCTTTGGAAGTTTAAACAATTCTGCCATTCTTGACCTGAGATTGAGCGCAATGGAGGCTGTAGGAGAAGGAAAGGTGATATCAAGTCCGAGGGTTGTAACCCTTGATAACAGAGAAGCAGAGATAAAACAGGGAATTTCAATTCCATTTGAGACTGTTTCACAGGCAGGAACCCAGACCCAGTTCATAGATGCTACCCTAAGTTTGAAGGTGACCCCTCATGTTACAGCAGACAGAACAGTTATTATGAAGATAAAAGCGGAGAAAAATGCTCCGAATACAGCCATCCGCAGTGCAGGAGGAGTTCCAAGCATAGACAAGAAGGAGGCATCTACAGAAATTCTGATAAGGGATGGAGAAACAGCTGTTATAGGAGGTATTTACACAATTACAAAAGCGAAAACGATGGCGGGTGTTCCATGGTTTTCAAAAATTCCCGTTATAGGATGGCTTTTCAGAAAAACCACATATACAGACGAGACAAAAGAATTGGTCGTCTTCATAACTCCAAGGGTTATAATTCGTGAGTAGGCTGAGGTTTCTTACTGCTGGTGAATCGCATGGAAAGGCAATCGTTGGAATCATTGAAAATTTTCCGAGAGGGGTAAAGATATCCTATGATTTTATAAGGAGGGAACTTTTGTTGAGAAGAGGTGGTTACGGGAGAAGTGAAAGAATGAAAAGGGAAAAAGACGAGGTAGAATTTCTTTCTGGAATAAGGGGCGGAGTGACAATGGGTTCTCCCATATCCTTTATTGTTCGAAATTCTGAGTGGGAAAATTTCAAGGATTCTCTCTCTCCTTTTGAAGATATAAAAAGTGGAAAAGAATTTACTTCTCCCCGTCCAGGGCACGCTGATTTTGCAGGAGCGATGAAGTTCCTTACAAAGGATATGAGGGATATCCTTGAAAGGGCATCCGCAAGAACAACTGTTGCGAGGGTTGTAGCAGGAGCTCTTTCAAAAGTTTTTCTTATGAACTTTGGAATTGAATGCCATTTTCATGTTCTTTCCATAGGTGGAATTACTGCCTCCAAACCCTATGTTGAAAACATCAGTTATGAAGAATTGCTCAAAAGGCTTGAATCCACATTTTTTTACTGCCTTGACAGAGAGGCTGAAGAAAAAATGAAGGAAGAGGTGGACAGGGCAAAAAAAGAAGGATATTCCCTTGGTGGAGTTTTTGAAGTAAGAGCAAAAAATGTCCCACCTGGACTTGGAAGTTATACCGAGTGGGACAGAAGGATGGATGCCAGGATAAGTATGGCAGTTATGAGCATTCCCTCGGTGAAGGGCGTTGAAATAGGAAATGGAATAAAGGGAAGCAGTCTAAAGGGGCATGAATTTCACGATACCATTTATTTCAAGAAGGTCAAAAGGAAGAGGGATTTCCTTTCATATTCGGATGTGAAAAAATTTTACAGGATGACAAACAATGCGGGAGGGATAGAGGGAGGAGTTACCAATGGAGAAAATGTGATTGTGAGAGGTTATATGAAACCGATACCCACCATGAGGAAGCCATTGATGGGCGTTGACCTCAAAACAAAAAGCTCTTCACCGGCCCATTTTGAAAGAGCGGATGTAACTGTAGTTCCAGCAGGTGCTGTGATAGGAAGTGCCTGTGTGGCTTATGAGCTCTGTAATGCCTTTCTTGAAAAATTCGGTGGTGATACCATGGAGGAGATAAAAAATGCATATAAGAGTTATCTCAAAGATATTGAAAAATTTTAAAGGAGGAGAAAAGATGAAGAAGATGTTTTTTGGTGCTATTTCTGGGCTACTTTTCCTTCTCACCTGCACAGACAATCCACCAACCACAGCAAAAATAGAGATGTCCGATGATGAAAGTGTAAAATCCACTGCAGATATGTTATTTCCAGTCACCGCCATAGTGGCTGACAGCGAAGACGAGACAATAAGGTATAATAATTTCAAGGTGAGATTTTTATGTACGAATTGCGAATTTGAAAACGATGATGTTACAAATGAAAATCTTATTGGTGAGTTCAATCCCACTGATATTGAAAAAAGAACGGATTCGTATGGGACTGCAAGTGTTAGTGTTAGGGTGAAAGTGGGCGTTGAGGCATATGTTTCGGGTTCACTTGAAAACGGTTCTTCTGATAGCACGAAACTAACAGTATCTGCTCAATAAAAGATGCCCAAAATTCTCATAGTAGATGATGTAAGGGCATTTCTTGACCTTGAAATTTCATTTTTAAAAAGGGCGGAATGCGAAATAATCTCTGCAATGGATGGGTTGGAAGCTTTGAAACAGGCAAAGAGAGAAAAGCCCGACCTCGTTTTTCTTGACATAGAGATGCCAAGAATGACAGGAATTGAGGTGTTGAGAATAATGAGAAATGACCCCGATTTAAAGAATATTCCTGTTGTTATAGTCACTGCCCTTGAAAACAAGGAAGAGGAGGCAATTAAAGCAGGAGCAACGGAGTTTCTTAAGAAACCCGTATATGAAAAGGACATCCTCAATATGGTGAAAAAATATGTGGGCATAGCTGAAAGAAAAGAAGAAAGGGTAGGGGTGTCTCTACCCCTAAAGATAAAAACTGCCAAAAAAACAATTGATGGTTTTACGAGAGATATATCACTTGCAGGAACCTTTGTGATAATAAGGGACTCTATTCCACTGGGAAGTGAGGTAGAGATAGAAATGGAAATTCCTTTGGAACCAAAGGTGGAAAGGATAAAGGTCTCTGGTGAAGTTGTGAGAGAAGAAAAGGAGGATTTGAAGGGACAGATTATTACAGGCGTAGGCATTGCCTTCAAGAGGATTTCAGCACTTGGGAAGAAGGCCCTTCAGGAGTTCATCAGAAAAAAGTTCTCCTCCTGAGAGAATTTTTTTCCTTTTCGGAACGGATACAGGGGTTGGGAAAACAAAAGGAGGTGAAATACTTTTAAGAGGGTTTAAGGAACTTGGAATAAAAGCGATTCCTTTCAAGCCTGTTGAAACAGGGCATTCAGGATACGATAAAAACTCTGATGCTTACAGGCTTTCAAAGGTATCTTTTTTATCTCCAGAGGAAATATGCCCTTTTTTGTTCAAAAAACCACTTGCCCCTGTTCTCGCTTCTCAGACGGAAGGAAAAAAAATAGAGAAAGAAGAACTAATTTTGCTGATAAAAGAAATGGCTAAGAAAGGAGATATTTTGATTGTTGAAGGAGCGGGAGGAGTTTTTTCACCAATTTCCTTTGAATTTGATTGGCTTGATGTTGTTAAGAGTGTGAATGGAAATGTGGTTATAGTGATTGGTAATAAACTGGGAGCAATAAACCATGCAATACTTACCGAAAATGCAATAATTCAGAGGAAAATCAAAATAAAAGGCTGGCTCCTGAATAATTTTACAAAAAAGAGGGACCTCGCTCAGAAAACGAATTTATTCCTTCTCAAAGAATTTATGAAAAGTCCATTTCTCGGAGAAATTCCATTTTTGAAAAGTCCACCTTCCAGAAATTTTTGCAGGAAAATTGCGGAAAATTTATTAAAGAATGAGATATAATTTGAGGAATTTTTCATTTTTCTCTATAATTTTCCTATGAGAACCGATGAAATAAGGGAGAGATTTTTAAAATTTTTTGAGGAAAAGGGGCACAAGAGACTTCCAAGTTCTTCGCTCATCCCCACAGATGACCCAACCCTCCTTTTTACAAATGCAGGAATGGTCCAGTTTAAAAAGATTTTTCTTGGAGAGATAGAATTTCCACACAAGAGGGTTACAACGGTTCAAAAGTGCGTGAGAGCCGGTGGAAAGCATAACGACTTTGAAAGGGTTGGAAGAACCGCCCGACATCATACATTTTTTGAGATGCTCGGCAATTTTTCCTTTGGAGATTACTTCAAAAAAACAGCCATTGAGTTAGCGTGGGAACTGATAACCTTACATTGTGGAATTTCTCCTGAGGTCCTATGGGTCAGCGTTTACAAAGATGATGACGAGGCTTACAGGATATGGAAAAGGGAGATAGGAGTAAAAGAGGAAAGGATACTGAAACTCGGAGAAGAGGATAATTTCTGGTCAATGGGAGAAACAGGACCGTGTGGCCCCTGCACAGAGATAATTGTGGACAGGGGTGAATCAGCAGGATGCGGAAAACCTACCTGCGGTCCTACCTGCGATTGTGACAGATATCTTGAAATATGGAATCTGGTATTTATGGAATTCAACAGAACTCCTTCTGGCAAACTTGAACCTCTTCCAAGAAAATGTGTGGATACTGGAATGGGACTTGAAAGGATTGCTTCAGTTCTTCAGGGAGTAAATGGAAATTATGAGATAGACATAATGAGGGATATTATGAAAAGTGTTGAAGAAATATCTGGAAAGAAATACGGAGAGGAAGAAAAGTCGGATGTAGCAATGAGGGTAATAGTTGACCATTCAAGAGCATCCGCTTTTCTCATAGCGGATGGAATTCTTCCTTCCAATGAGGGAAGGGGATATGTGTTGAGGAAGATGTTGAGGCGAGCAGTTCGTTTCGGGAGGGTTCTCGGGATAAAAGAGCCTTTTATATGGATTGTGGCGGAAGAAGTTTTAAAGGTTATGGGTAATACTTATCCCGAACTTCTTGAGTCAAGAGACATTATAAAGGAGTCAATAAGGGCTGAAGAAGAAAGGTTCAGAGACACATTTGAAAGGGGCTTAAAAATTTTCTATGAACAGATGGAGAATGTGAAAGAAGAAGAATTTCCTGCAGAAACTGCATTTACTCTTTATGATACATACGGTTTTCCGTTAGAGGTTACAGTTGAACTCCTTCAGGAGCATGGAAAGGTTCTGGATTTAGAAAAATTTAACCATCTTATGGAAAGACAGAGAAGCCTCGGAAAGGTTTCCTGGAAGGAAGAAAAGGATATTTATTTGAGGTTAAAGGAAAGGGGAAAGAAGACGCTTTTTACGGGCTACTCTTCTCTCAGGGAAGAGTCCGATGTGGTATTCATAAGTGCAAATGGAAGAGAAAAGGAATTTCTGGCTGAGGGAGAGGAGGTAGAGGTGATAATAAATCCCACTCCATTTTACGGAGAAGCAGGAGGGCAGGTTGGAGACAGAGGAATTCTTTTATGGGAAGAGGGAGAGGCAGAGGTTGAGGACGCCAAAAAACCGGTAATTGACCTCATATACCTCAATGTTAGAATTAAAAAGGGAATCCTGAAAAAAGGGCAGAAAGTAATAGCTATGGTTGACAAAAAAAGGCGAAAAGCTACAGCAATCCATCATACCCTCACGCATCTCCTTCATGCGGGTTTGAGGATGGTTCTGGGAAAACATGTTCGACAGATGGGCTCTCTTGTTTCTCCCGAAAGGTTAAGATTTGACTTCAGTCATCACAGACCTCTTTCTGAGGAGGAGATAGAAAAAATTGAAAGTCTTGTTAATGAATGGATAGGGGAAGGTCATCCGGTAATTGTTGAAGAAAAGGATTATGAGTTCGCTATAAAGGAGGGGGCTATTGCTCTTTTTGAGGAAAAATATGGAAGTGTGGTGAGGGTCATAAAGATAGATGAAATAAGCAAAGAGCTATGCGGGGGGACTCATTTGAAGAATACAGTTGAGGCTCAGGCATTTAAAATTCTTTCGCAATCAAGCGTTCAGGCAGGTGTACGGAGAGTGGAGGCTGTTGGAGGGGAGGGTGCAATTTCCTATTTTCATTCTATTGAAAAAATCCTGAAAAAACTTCAAAGTGAACTTCATTGTCACAGTGAGGAGGTATTATTGAAAATTGAGGAAATGTCAAAAAGGCTCAAAGAACTGGAGAAGGAAAACAAATCCCTGAGGCAGAAGCTTTTGACAGGCGATGAAAGAAAATTTCTTGAAAGAAGAGAGTTGAATGGC
>JBBIVP010000014.1:0-20670 GCA_037439705.1 bacterium | reverse complement strand
GAAGTCGGGACCGAAATGAGCGAGGGAAAATACTTCCGGAAGAAGTATTCCACCCAGACCAATCTGTGCATCTCCTTCATCGTGCTTTTCCCATCCTATTGCGCATACAACATCGTAGAGCCCTGAAGCCACATGATAATAGGCGCAGTGAAATACAGACATTCCAGTTGTTCCGCCTGTAGCAATCCTCATAACTGGTTTGTTTAAGGCAAGTATGTGTTCAGATGCCCAGAGATTTCCCATGTTCACTCCTTCAAAGGTGTGCATGTTTCCAACAACAAAGGCATCTATCTCATTGGGTTTGAGTTTCGTTTTTGATATTGCATTTCTAACTGCTGCTTCAAGCATCTCAACGATGCTTATGTCGGGTCTCTTGCTAACAAATCTTCCGTTGTATCCAACGCTTATTATTGCTACATTCCTCCTCATTTTTTTCCTCCTGTGCTTAATATAATAACTGTATTGTGTTGTGCACAAACTCCGTCCTGCGAATGGACAAGAGCCTTCTTTGCCTTCTTCACCTGAAAATCATCCGCTTCCCCTCTAAGCTGTTTAACCGCATTTATTAAACCTATGAGACTTGTTCCGCCCATTGGATTTCCAGCAAATGACCCGCCCGATGGATTCACGGGAAGTTTACCATTAATCTCGGAAAGACCTTTTTCAATTACTTCTGCTCCACTTCCTTCTTCAAAAAGACCGAGTGCTTCCTGAATGACCGGTTCCTCTGATGCAAAGAAGGTCTGGATCTCAGCAAAAGAGATTTCCTTCATGGGATTTTTTATTCCAGCCATCTTATACGCCCTTTTTCCTGCCTCCCTCACACCATCAAGTTTGACCAGATCCCTTTCTCCTATCCAGTATGTATCCTGTATTGAGCCAACCCCTTCAATCCATACAGGTTTATCTGTAAGTTTTTTTGCTTTTTCCTCGGAGGCGAGCAGAACAGCCCCTCTTCCATCAGCATAAGGAGCGACCTCAAGTTCCCTTATTGGAAGGTAAAGCGGATCTGAGTTTTCAATCTTCTCAACTGAAGGGGGGATAATTTGAAGGGAGAACTGATTTTTGAGGGCATTTCTGTATCCCTTTTCCGCATATTTTGCTATGTGGGATTCCTGAAAGTTTTTATACCTTTCCATGTATGCCCTTGCCTGAAGGGCAGCTGCTGAATAAAAGTTTATAAGACCTCTTGGTCTTTCATAAACCGGGTCAAGCTCATGAGCTTGAACGAGAAGGGGTTTGAATTGAGAGGATGCCAAAGACGCCATTCCAACCATTGCAGTATCATATTCTCCGGATTGAATTCTCAACCACGCATAAAGGCAGGCATTCAGTGCCTCCTGCTCCACCTTTGATTCGTCCTTCATATAAGCCCCAATTCTCTGGACGAGATAGACCTCTGAAATTGTTCTTCCATCAGAAAAGTCATTGCTTGCGAAGATGAATGTATCCACTTTATCCCTTGTTATTTCAAGTTCCTCAAGAAGAGTTTTTGAGAGTTCATAATAAATTCTCTCCCTCGTCCATTCACTTGCTTTTGTGTTCTTAATTAGTTTATAACCTACAATTGCCACCCTTCTCTTCATCTTTTCCTCCTTATAAAGGAACAAAACCGACAAGGTCGGTGTAATCGCCTGTGGTCTCTTCCTTCCATATAGCTTTTACCTTTATTTCACTCTTTACTTTTTGAGGGTCTACTTCAAGAATTTTTGCTGAAAGAAGGGAGTCGCATCCATCAATTTTAATCATGCCAAGGATGTATGGGTCTCCTCTCTTAAACTCACCACCCTCTTGCTTCACATAAGCAACAGTCCAGTTGACAAGGGTTCCTTCTTGAGGAAGTTCAACGAGTTCATCCATAACTCCATAACACCTTCCACATGCACTTCTGGGTGGAACTACAACCCTTCCGCATCCAGAGCATTTTGAGCCGAGGATTTTTTTCTCCTTGAGCCCGTTGAGATAATGCTGGAGGTATCTGCCTACCCTGTTTTTGTACATAAATGAGATAGGAACCACTGCCTCTATAACCTTATATGCCATCTTCCACCTCCATTTTTATTTTCATACTATAGTTAATAAAATTTTTATTAAAGTAAAAAACAAATTTCAAGCAATTTTTAACTTTTAAGGATGAGATAATAATAGGTTACGGGAATGGTGAAAAGAAGGCTGTCTATTCGGTCAAGGACCCCTCCATGACCCGGGAAAAAAGAACCACTGTCTTTTAAATTCGCATCCCTTTTAAGAAGGGATTCAGCAAGGTCTCCTATTATGGCGAAAAAGCATATCAAAAAGGAAAGGGTGAGAATGTGAAAATTTTCGTAATTCCCGAAAAGATAATTTATGAGGAATCCGGAAGGAATTCCAAAAAGAAACCCGCCAAAAACGCCTTCAATTGTTTTTGAAGGACTTATAGATGGGGCGAGTTTGTGTTTTCCTAAAAATTTTCCTAAAAAATATGCACCTGTATCATTGAGCATTGTTATGGCAAGTGAAAAATAAAGAAAAAACTTCCCATCCGTTTCATATTTTCTCAAAAGCACTGCATAACTCAGAAGGTAAGAGAGGTAAAAAATTCCAAAGAATGTAAATGAAAGATTTGTGATTGAACCGCTTACCATTGACCTCACTTCATAAATGAAAAAAAGAAGGAGAAATGAAATGGGCAGAGAGAGGTTCAACAGATATAAGCCTCCAAAATGGGCTATTAAGACAAGAGAGCCTCCAATGAAGAAAGCAGGGACTTTCAAACCACTGAATCCCTTTTTATCAACAAGTTTGAAAAATTCGTGAAGTGAAAGTATGGAAAATAAAAGCATAAGCATTGTAAAAAATATACCGCCGAGTTCAAGAAAAAGGATAAGGAGAGGAATCCCAATTCCTGCTGTTAAAAACCTTTTAGAGAGTTCACTCATTATTCTTTTTTGAAAAACTGAACAAATTCCAGAACCTTTTTCTCAACTGCTCCTGATTTAATAAGCTCTTCGGTCATTTCCATCCCTTTTTCTATTGAAGAAGTTACACCCGCAACAAAAAATCCGGCACCTGCATTCAAAATCGTTGTTTCATAGATTGCTCCGGGCTTTTCCCCCTTCAAAATTTTCCTGAAAATCTCAAAATTTTTCTTTACATCGCCACCACCGAGTTCTTCTGAAGAAGCCCTTTTAAACCCCAATTCTTCCGGTGAGATTTTCCCTTCTTCAATTTTTCCACCTTTCACAAGGATGAACCTGTTTACGCCTGTTGTTGTCAATTCGTCATAACCGTTAGAATGGACCACCATTCCTTCTATTCCCAGTTTATTCATTGCCAGGGCATATTTTTCCATAAAGTTTTCAGAAAAAATTCCTATGAGCTGATGGGAGGGGGAAGCAGGATTTGAAAGTGGTCCAATGAGGTTGAAAATTGTTCTTATACCGAGTTCTTTTCTTATTTCAGCAACATTTTTCATCGCCTTATGATAGAGTGGGGCAAAGAGAAAGCCAATTTTTATTTTTTCTATTCCCTCCTTTGTCTTCTCGGGTGGAGAAAGGATGTCAACTCCGAGTTCCTCAATCAGATCCGCGCTTCCACATTTTGAAGACTGAGACCTGTTGCCGTGTTTTGCAACCGGAATTCCTCCGCTTGCAAGAATAAAAGCAATGGTAGTTGAAAAATTGAAGCTTCCCTTTCCATCTCCCCCGGTTCCACAGGTATCCATCAGGATTGGAAGTTCTACATTTAACTTAAAAGCCTTTTCCCTAATAACCCTAACAGCCCCCACTATCTCATCAACCGATTCGCCTTTCATTGCTAAAGCCACAAGGATTCCCGATGTAAGGACTGGAGAGAGCTCTCCTTCCATTATTTTTTCCATGAGCACCCTCATTTCTTCTTCACTCAATGAATTCCCGGCTGAAATTTTCTTCAGAATCTCTTTCATTTCCTTTTACATATTTTCAAAAAGTTTCTTATAATTTTCTTCCCCTCTTCTGTAAGGATGGATTCTGGATGAAACTGAACTCCCTCCAGAGGATAAATCCTGTGCCTCATTCCCATCACTTCATCCGGTTCAGCCCGTGCGGTTACGATGAAATCATCAGGAAGCGTTTTTTCATCCACTATGAGGGAATGGTATCTTGTAGCAACGAACGGATTTTTAACCCCCTCAAAAACTCCATTTCCATCGTGGGTAATGAGGGATGTTTTTCCGTGAAGAATCCTTCTTGCTCTCACCACATTTCCACCAAAGGCGTAAGCAATGCATTGATGGCCGAGACAGACGCCAAGAATCGGGAAATCTTTGTAGAAGGTCTGGATCAGTTTCACAGAGTTTCCAGCCTGAGAGGGACCACATGGACCCGGGGAAATCACAATTCCTTCAGGATTGAGTTTTTTAACCTCTTCCATTTCTATCTCATCGTTTCTCCTTACAAAAACTTCCTCTCCTTCTTCCGCAATATACTGGTAGAGGTTATAGGTAAACGAGTCGTAATTGTCAATGAGAAGAATCATAAAAAAATTTATAGCACAAAGATGAAGATTTTTAAAGGGATGGAACCTCCTTTTCTACAAGCACCACAGCAAAAGCCTCTGCACAGATTCCCTTTCCTGGTGGACCTATTCCCTCAGAAGTTTTTGCCTTGAAACCAATTTCTTCAATGGAAATGCCGAGGATTTCTGAAAGTTTGTTTCTTATTTTTTCGGAGTGCTCAGTCATCTTCGGTGCTTCTGTGATTAGGATAATGTCAGCATTCAAGACCTTAAATCCTTTATCCTTTATTATTCCAGCAACCCTTTTCAACAGCTCAATGCTTGAGATGTTCTTATACGAAGGGTCATCCGGTGGAAAAAATTTTCCAATATCACCGAGAGCAGTTGCTCCAAGAATTGCGTCAATGAGGGCATGTATTACGACATCTGCATCCGAAACTCCTTCAAGTCCCAATGGATGGTCTATTTCAATTCCTCCTATTATGAGCCTTCTTCCAGGAACGAAAGGGTGGATGTCATATCCTATTCCAACTCTCAATTTCTTTTCATCGGACATCTGACCTCACTTCCTTTCTTAATTTCTAAAACCTCTCTCACATCCTTCATTTTTGATGAAATCTCAACGAAACCTCCGCTTCCCTTTACTGCAAAAACCCCTTCTCCTTCTTCATAGCAATCTGAGAATTTTAGAGTGATTCCTTCCAATTCAATAAAATCTCCTTCCACATACGAATTTGGAATGTTTGTTACAGCATTTCCAAACTTGTCAAAATAAACTATTTTTCCTTTTAATTCATTTTCTTCTTCTTTGGGGAAGAGGCTCTTTATGATTACGAATTCGTTGGTGGGGCGTCCTATTTTTGATGGATGAACTCCGAGGCTTAAAAGGGCAGCAGAAGGAGCGAATATGTCCCTTCCGTGAAAGGTGGATGAGATTTCACTTACATTGAGTTTCTCCCTTTCTATTTCCCAGACCTTCGCGCCTTTTGCCTTTTTTAATGGAAACGAAAAAATTCCATTATCCGGCCCCACAAAAAAATGTCCGTTTGCAAAAACTATTATCTCCTTTCTCTTTCCACCCACTCCAGGATCAACAACTGCAATGTGAACGCTTCTTTCATGGAAATATCTGTATGCCCTTTCAATTATCATCGCAGCTTCCTCCACATTGAAGGGCTCTATTTCATGCGTTATATCAATTATTTTTGCATCAGAATTTCTTGAAAGAATCACCCCCTTCATCACTCCTACATATTCATCTTTTGTGCCAAAATCGGTGGTGAGCGTAATTACTCCCTTCACTTCACGAAAATTCCTTCGGTAAGGAACCAACCCTTATCCTTCCATACCCATTTCTGTTCAATCAAACTTCTTTTCTCAACTATGTCGGGATATATGTAATAAAGGACGGAGACCTTTATTAAAGCAGATTTTTCTTTATCATTGATATCTGCTGAGACCACCGATATTTCGTTAAAATAAAGCCTTTCAGCAAGTTTTCCATAATGCTCAAGAAATTCATTTCTTTTTTCCTTCACCACAAAAGCGGACGCATCCTCAAATCTTCTCCACCTCATAAGGAGGTTGAATTGTTCCACATTCTGGAAGAGTTCTTTCTGGTTTAATGTGGCGCAGGAGGAAAATAAAAAAAGAAAAATCAGTTCATGCTTTTTTTTCGGCATTTTTCAGAAGTTTTATAAAATCTTCCACTGTTGTCTCAAGATTGTGAGAAAGCCTTGAGATTCTTCCCGAAAGAAATTTGTATCCTACAATCGTTGGAATTGCCACGCTCAATCCAGCAGCGGTGGTGTAAAGAGCCTCAGAAATTCCACCTGCAAGACTTGGCGGGTCAACAACCTGCTGATAGGAAATCACTGAAAAAATTTTTATCATTCCTGAGATTGTTCCAAGGAGCCCTAAAAGGGTGCTAACCGAAGCAATTGTTGCCATACCTTCAAGGAACCTTTCAATTTCTTGAAAAGCCCTCCTGCCAGTATCCTCTGCTATCCCTTTCAAAACCTCTTCGGGTTTTTCTGCACTCTGAAGAATGGAAAGAAGAATTTTTGAGAGAATATTTTCAGAATTTTCGCATACTGCCTTTGCCTCATCAATTTTTCCATCTTTTATGAGGGAACGAAGACTTTTGATGAGGTTTTTCGGAGCAATCCTTCTTTTTCTTGTGCTCCAGAGTTTTTCAAGAAATATGGCAAGGGAGAGAATTGAGCAGACAAGAATTGGATACATGAAAATCCCTCCCTTTTCTATGAAATACCAGAGCTTCACATTTCCATTCCTGTGATTTTTTTCAATGCAGTTATGTATTTTTCTCTCGTTTTTTCAATAACATAATCAGGAAGTTCTGGAGCAGGCGGTTTTTTGTTCCAGCCTATGCTTTCAAGATAGTCCCTCAAGAACTGTTTATCATAACTTTTCTGAGGTCTTCCGGGTTCATAATCTTCAAGGGGCCAGAATCTTGAAGAATCGGGAGTAAGGAGTTCGTCTATGAGGATTATTTCTCCGTCATATACTCCGAATTCAAACTTTGTATCAGCAATTATTATTCCTTTTTCATAAGCGAGGTTATGTGCCATCTTATAAATTTTTAATGATACATCCCTCAATTTTTCCGCAGTTTCTTTTCCCACCAGATCAATTACTTCTTTAAATGTTATGTTAATATCGTGTTCTCCTCTTTCTGCTTTTGTGGCCGGAGTAAATATCGGTTCGGGTAATTTTTGAGATTCAAGGAGCCCTGGGGGAAGTTTTATTCCGCATACCTCTCCTGTTTTTTTATAATCCTTCCATCCAGAACCGGATAAGTACCCTCTAACCACACATTCAACAGGAATTGTTTTGGCTTCTTTAACATAAATGGCTCTTCCCTTTAAGAGTTCTTTGTATTTTCTTACCTCTTCTGGAAATTTTTCCACATCATCTGTGATTACATGGTTTTTTATAATGTTTTCTGTTTTTCTGAACCACCATAAGGACATGAGGGTAAGTATTTTTCCCTTATCAGGAATTGGGTTAGGCATTACAACATCAAAGGCTGAAATTCTGTCCGTTGCAACCATAAGGAGTCCCCCTTCCACCTTATAGATATCTCTCACCTTTCCCCTGAAAAGAAGTTTAATTCCTTCAAGTTTTGCCTCTATCATTTTTCCACTTTTTTCAATTAAAATGGAACATCCGTGTCCATTTCTTCCACACTCTCTTCAAGAGCAAGGTTTTCAAATTTTGTAAACCTTCTATCAAAAATAAGTTTTATCCTTCCACCCGGTCCACTTCTCTGTTTTCCTATGATTATTTCTGCTATCCCTCTTCTTCCGCAAACACAGGGTTCTTCCTGAGGGCACTCGCAGGGATTGTAGTATTCCTCCCTGTATATAAAGAGGACAAGGTCAGCATCCTGCTCTAAGGTTCCTGATTCCCTCAAATCTGAAAGTCTCGGGCGATGGTCATCTTCCCTTTCTTCGGGTCTCCTTGAAAGCTGGGAAAGGGCAACTATCGGTATATTGAGTTCTTTTGCTAACGCTTTTAATGCTCCTGATATATCTCCAAGCTCTCTGTCCTTTCTATCATACCTTCTCACAGGCGTTATGCTCTGGATAAAATCTATAAAAATTATTCCAACATTTTTATCTTTTTTTAACCTTCTTGAGATTGCTTTTATTTCATTTATGTTGATTATTGAAGAATCGTTTATGTATATTGGTGCTTGAGAGAGTGCATTTGCAGCCCTCAAAAGGGCGGTGAGGTCCCTTTGACTTATTATCCCCTTCTTTACATTTATGGAATTTACTTTTGCTTCTGAACAGAGCATTCTGAGCATTATTTCATGCCTTGACATCTCAAGGGAAAAGAGTCCTGCAGGAATTCTCTGCTTCAGACTGATGTTTTGTATAAGATTCAAGCAGAAACTGGTTTTTCCCATTGAAGCCCTTCCAGCAATTATGATGAATTCTGCGGGATGAAATCCTGCTATGTAATTGTCAAGGTCAATAAAACCTGTTGGTATCCCGTAGGGAACAGCCTCCCCCCTGAATTTTTTCTCAATTCCCTCAATTGTTTCTTCAATTACCTGTTTTGAGCTGTAGTAATGAGGAATGTATGTTTGCTGGGTGAGCGAAAAAACTTCGTGTTCTACCTTATCAAAAAAGCTCTGAACATCCTGTGGGTCAGAGTAGGCTTCCGAGATTACCTCATAAGAAGTTTCAATAAGTTTTCTTAAAAGGAACTTTTCTTTAAGCATGGATGCATAGCTTTCAGCGCTTGAGACCGATGGTGCCACATCAAGCAGTCCTGTTATATAGGGAATTCCGCCCACCTCTTCAAGTTCGTTTCTGCTTTTCAGAAGTTCTGATACAGTAAGGGTATCAACAGGCGCCTTTTTTTCGTAAAGTTCTAAAATTGCTTTGAAAATTTTTCTGTGTGCTTCATCGTAGAATATTTCTTCGGAATCCTTTGGAATAAAATCCAGTATCCCAGGAATAACAGAATTGTCAATCATCATGCATGCGAGTAGGGATTTTTCAAGTTCATTGCTGTGAGGAGGAATTTTATCTGCGGGTAAAGGGTTTTTCTTCTTATTACCCATAACCCTATTTTCTTACCACCCAGACCTTTACATTGGCTTCAACATCTTTCAGGATTTTGGTCCTCACATTAAAAATTCCAAGGGTTTTTATGGGCTCATCAAGGAGGACCTGGTCCTTATTTATAGAAATTCCCTGAGCAGCTATTGCTTCAGCAATTTTTTCCTTGGTTATGGCTCCGTGAAGTTTATCTTCTTCTCCTGCCACCGCTGTAATGGTAATTGAAAGTTCTTCAAGCCTTTTTTTGATAGCCTCCGCAGTTTTCAGCTTCCTTTTCTGCATTTCCTCAACCATTCTCTTTTTATGTTCTAAGTCCTTTTTCTTCTTTTTGTCCGCTATTACTGCAAGTCCTCTTGGTATAAGATAATTCCTGGCATATCCATCATTAACCGTTTTCAATTCCCCTGCCTTTCCCAGTCCTTCTACATCTTCCAGAAGAATGACTTCCATTTTACTCCTCTATATATTTTTTACCAAGGGTTGTGAATGGAAGGAGAGCGAGGATTCTTGCCTTCTTTATTTCCCTTTTCAACTGCCTCTGGTGTTTTGCACATGTTCCTGTAAACCTTCTTGAGAGAATTTTCGCCCTTTCGCTTATGAACTCCATCAACATTCTTTCTTTTTCTTTATAGTTGAGTGATGACAAAGGTATATTCTCCTTGCAAAATCTGCATTCCTTCTTTTTTCTTGTAAATACCCTTGTTTTCACTTCCATAAATTACCTCCTTTTACCTATCTTTTTTTGAGCAGAGTTGTCATAAATCTCATCACATTTTCATCAAGTCTCATCGCGTTTTCAAGAATTTTGGGGAAAGAGGGAGGAGCCATGTATTCAATACGAACATATTCTCCCTGTGTTTTGTGCCTTATTTTATAAGCCAGTTTTCTTCTCTGCCTTTCCACAGTAAAAACCTCTCCACCGCTATTTTTTATCATCTGGTTAAATTTTTCAACAGTGGAAAGGATTACATCCTCTCCCACATCCGGGTCGATTATATATATCGTTTCATATCTTCTCATTTATCACCTCTTTTTTAAATGATAAAATAATAATAAACTTTTTTTATTGGTCAAGCAAATTTCCCTTTCAGGTTTTGGACAAGCCTTTTATGATGAAGGAGGGAATACTATAATTCCTTATTTCCCCCGTGGTTTTATGTCCAAATTCGCTTTAAGGAGAGCTTCCACAGGATGAGTGCCGTTCATAATGTCGCATAATAAAGCAATTGCGAGGTGATTTCCTTTTCTCTGAGGAAGCAATTGGATATTTTGTTGCTTACAAATTTCATTTAATTGTTCTTGTTTCTTTATAGGCCGGGTTGAAAAATTGAGATCTTCTTGTTCCAGAATCCAATTAAGGGTATAGAGAATATATTCCGGCGAATACCCTGGAAGGTCAAGAGTAAACCGGTTATACTCCGATAAGATTTGTTTTATATCTTCTCCTTTCCACATTTTTATAATCGCTTGAAGGACTTTTTTAGATTTTTTTTGTTTGCGCATACTTTTCCATAAAAATCGATGGCGAAATGTGCGTGTTTAGGAGTCATAGACCGTAATGGTTGTAATGAGAAAATTACTTTCACTTTAAAATCATCTTTAGATTTTGAATTATCTGTTTTTATTAAATACCAACCATTTGATAATTTAAACACTTCTCTAATTTTCTTCCGATATCTGCCCTTTCCCTATTCTTCACCAATTTTAGGCTCTATCACTTTTTTACCTCATAAACAAGAAGATATTGATGAACTATTCTTAGTTCTTTTTCAAAGTGTTGGATATGTAAATTCGTTCCTTCTTTTATAGCCACTATGATCTCTTTAAGCCACAAATTATCAAATCGCAATATATCTATTATTCGTTTAGCAAGTGGCTGGATATACTCATTCATCCTTACATCTTGAGTTTGAATGACCAAGAATCCTCCTTTGTTGATATTCTGTAAATTTCTTTCCACAATTCCTTTTGTTTCCATTAAATAATGTTCAATGTCCCAATGGGAGGAAGCTGATTTTAAAAATGGTAACTTAATAAAAAGTAATTGCAATTTCTTTTTTCCATTATTCTTGTAAGAGATTGTTTTATTATTGGAGTGGGTAGTTAAAACAATGGTTGAATATTCCCTTCCACCAGAATATCTCTCAATTACATTTGTGTTTAGTCTTTCTTCAAACTCTTTTTCAGGAAATATCCATACTGTAGTGGTTTCAAATTTATTTAACTTTTTTAATACAGGTTTTTCATGGATAGAAACCATACTCCCACTATAACCTCCACTATCTTCTCTTCCTGAAAAAGGGGCTGAGAATTCAGGTTTTTCAAAAATTGGCAAATATTCATGAGCAAGAAGAAGAAAATTATATTTTATGCTTTTTTCATACCAGAACCCTGTGGTTTTACAGTTATGCTGGCGTTTAATCACCAGCTCTTTTAATTTGAAGCCAGCTTCTAAAAAGATATTGATTATTTGAAATCCAATTGGAACCACATGCTTATGCTTTCTGGTATCTCCAATAAGTATCGCACATTTTTTGCCGGGCTTAAGAACACGATAACTTTCAGCCGCTACTTTTTTCATTTCATTTAAAAAATCTTCAACGCTGAGCTTTGACAGGTCTCCATCAACACCGGAACTGTAATTAATAATCCCTGCATAAGGAGGATGTGCACAGATCAGGTCTATGCTATTGTTAGGTATGCCTGATAAGAACCTCGCATTCTCCTACTCTTATATCGGGTTCGTATATAGGATAGGGAAAGAGTGTCTGCGGAGGTGTGAAATTTAAATTTTCCATAGTTAAACGCACACATGCGGGATTGATGTCTATACCTATACATTTTCTGCCAAGTAATTTTGCTTCAACCGCAGTAGTTCCTCCTCCCACAAAGTAATCTAAAACAACATCACCGGGTTTAGAGTATTTCAGAATTACATTCCGAGGGATATAAGGTGACCAATTTCCTCTGTACCTTCCATCATGGGTTGCCCAGTTTCCTCGTTGTTTATAGCTCCAGACAGTCGTTGTTTCTTCTTTAAAATTTTTGGGTTCCCAGTATTTTATTTTTTTAGGTTTTTTAAGAACTGAGATGTTTATTCCGTATGTGCTAGTTATAATTTCTTCCAGTTGTCTGAATGTAATTCCAAATAATACACCAATTTCATGGTCAGGAAGTCCTTTTTCTTTTGCTTTTAATAATGCTTGTTTGAATTCCTCTTCCCCGTGTAGAGAACGAATATGCTCTCCTAAAGAACCATCAAGTGATTTTCCGCATACAGGGCATTCATATTGTAACCTCTTACTCATTAATATTTTAGCTTTCCCAGCCACAAAATAATTTTACACTTCATATAATTAATTTTCCAAAAATTCTTTATACTTTAGCAAATTTTTTATCAGAGGAGCAATTTTAGATTCGGGGGTCATTTGATTTAAAGGGGGAAAGGAGTATAATTTTTTATAAAAAGGAGAAGAAAAGATGGAAAAGAAGAAAATTTTTTCAATGGTTGGAGAGAAAGATGTAACAAGGGCTATTATAAACGGATTTGCCACCCAGTTCAGTGAGTATGTGGAAAGCGATGTAATAATCGTTGGAGCGGGTCCGAGCGGATTGATGGCAGGAAAGGAACTGGCTGAAAAGGGTTTGAAGGTTCTTATTGTGGAAAGAAACAACTACCTCGGTGGTGGATTCTGGATAGGAGGATATCTTATGAATAAAATCACGGTGAGGAGTCCGGCTGAGAGGATTCTTGATGAATTAAATGTCCCCTATCAGAAATACACAGAAGGTTTATATACCGCGGATGGTCCTCATGCCTGCTCAAAACTCATTGCTTCTGCCTGCGATGCAGGTGTGAAATTTGCAAATATGACAGTTTTTGACGATGTTGTTTTGAGGGAAGGAAACAGGGTGGCAGGAGTTGTTGTGAACTGGACGCCTGTAACAGCGCTCCCAAGGGAAATAACATGTGTTGATCCAATTGCTCTTGAATCAAAAATTGTCATTGATGCGACAGGACATGATGCATTTGTTGTAAAAAAACTTGAGGAAAGAGGAATCCTTAAGACAGGTGGAATGGGTGGCATGTGGGTTGATCTTTCCGAAGACCTGATTGTTGAGCACACCGGAGAGGTTCATCCTGGACTTGTAGTATGCGGAATGGCGGTTTCAACAACTTATGGTTTACCCCGAATGGGTCCCACTTTCGGTGGCATGCTTCTTTCAGGAAAGAAGGCTGCAGAGGAAACATTGAAAATTCTAAAGGGACTCTTACAGAAGAGGGCTTGAAAGAGTTAATAATATATGAAGAAGGGAAGATTTATCCGGTGGAGGGAGAGAGGATTGCGGTGGAAATAGAAGAGGATTTTGGAATAAGGTGTAAATTCATGGGTTTTATTTTTAAGGACTTGAAAGAGAATGAGAAAAGAAACCTGGCTTTAGAAATAGCAAAGACGAGGGTAAAGGAGATATATAAGGAAAAAGAAGCGGTTCCACTCCCGATGGAGATAGCATATGAGGAAAAAAAGATAAACGGTGAAGCCGGCTACGGAGTAATTTACGATGGATTTATGCTTTCTCAGGTTCTTTTAAATTTTTTCCCCTTTAAGAGGGGAGAGGAAATAAGGGTGCTCATCACGGATAGACTCCTCGCTACATTTGATACAGATATGAGGTATCATCTTAGAACCTGTATACTCGGTGGCGGATGGAACATAGTTTCAACGAATGGACTTATCCATGCCCCTGCCCGTCCCAAGGAATTTTATTTTGCAAGGAGGCTTCTGGGAGAAAAAATGGATGAGGTTGCCATTAGAGAAATAGAGGAAGTTCTCGGGGACAGGTTCTTGAGAGAAAATGATCCGAGAATTTTTGAGGTTTTAAAATCCTTGCTCCTTCAGGCTTTTTTCTATTCAGGGTTTGGAGAGGGATTCTGTTCAGATAAGGATTGCAGGCTCTTCAATCCTCACTGGCAGGAGGAGGTGATAAATTCCCTTGTAAAAAAGAGGGGAGAACTTGGGCTCTGTGAGAAACACAAAGAGATGTTTTATAGGTTAAAAAATGACAAGAATTGAAAGGATAAGAAGGGGAGAAATTCCTGAAGAAGCACTTATTGTAGCAGAGGAAGAGGGAATTGAACTTGAAGAACTTTTAAATTTCTTAAAGGATGGAAAGGGAGTTATTCCTTTGAACTCAAAAAGAAAAAAAAGAATAAAGCCAATAGGAATAGGTAAGAAATTGAGGACAAAGGTAAATGTTAACATAGGAACATCTCCAGAGTTTGTAGATTATGAATACGAGTTAAAAAAACTGGAGATTGCAGAAAAATTCGGTGCAGACACAATTATGGATTTGAGCGTTGGAGGAGATGTTGACTATATGCTTGAATTAGTTATTGGAAGGTCTTCAATTCCTGTTGGGACGGTTCCAGTTTATACTGCTGCTGTTAGAGCGAAGAATAAAAGAAAATCCCTCATTGACCTAAGAGCGAGTGAGTTCTTTGATGTGGTAATCTCCCATGCAGAAAAGGGTGTTGACTTCATGACAATTCACTGCGGAGTGACGAGGAAAACCCTTGAAAAGCTTAAAGAATCAAAAAGGCTTGTCGGTGTGGTGAGCAGGGGAGGGAGCATGATGATTGAATGGATGGCTTACAACAATAAGGAGAATCCATTTTACGAAAATTTTGATGAACTATTAAATATAGCAAAGGAATATGATATAACGCTTTCCCTCGGAGACGGATTGAGACCAGGTGCCATAGAAGATGCTTCCGATTCAGCCCAGTTTTCAGAACTTGAAATTCTTGGAGAACTCGTCCCCAGGGCTTTAGAAAAGGGGATTCAGGTAATTATAGAAGGTCCAGGACACATTCCATTACATGAAATAGAGATGAATGTTAGAATGGAAAAGGAAAAATGCAGAGAAGCCCCATTCTATGTTCTTGGACCGATTGTAACGGATATCGCACCTGGATATGACCACATTACATCAGCAATTGGAGGAGCCATTGCAGCAATGCACGGGGTTGATTTTTTGTGTTATGTAACCCCTGCGGAACACTTGAGGCTTCCAACACTTGAAGACCTGAAAGAAGGATTGATTGCCGCGAGGATAGCAGCGCATGCAGGAGACATAGCGAAGGGAATAAAGGGGGCAAAGGAGTGGGACAAAGAACTTTCATTTTTCAGAAAAAGACTTGACTGGGAAAAGCAGTTTTCCCTCGCCATAGACCCTGAAAAACCAAGAAAGATGAGAAAGGAGAGACCTCCCTCTTCAGATACCTGTACAATGTGCGGTGAATTCTGTCCGTTGAAAAAGATATGAAAGAAGGGGGAATGGAGTTTGTAAAGGCATTTTTTTATTTTCTATTTCTAACCCTTATTTTCTTCTCAAGAAATATAATCCATGGTAAGTCCTATGCACCATTCAGCCTTCTGAATGTATGGGATGAAAACCCTCCTCAAAAAGAATACGGAATACTCGCACAGATGGATGGACTCGTCATATTCTATGCAAACGATTCTCTCTACAATGAGATGCTCAAGAAGGGTGAGGTTTTGAAATGGAATCCATACATTTTTTCGGGTTATCCCATATATGCAAACGGGCACAGTTCATTTTACAATCCATTTAGAATCCTTTTTAATCTTTTCTTTTCTCCGGTTTTTGCGAGGGATTTAACAATTTTCTTTCACATGCTCTTAACGGGAATTTTTACCTTTCTGTTTTTGAGGGAATTAGGCTTTTCATTCTTTCCATCCCTGTTCGGGGGAACTGTATGGGAATTTGCTACCCATAACACCGCTTTGATTGAATGGCTCTGGGGAGCGATGGCACCCGCATACTTAGTTATGCTCCTATATTTCTTCACAAAACTTTTGAAAACGGGAAAATTTTACTGGTTCTTTTTAACCTCGGTGGCTTTTGCTCTTTCCCTAACCTGCGGAAATTTGCAGTGGTCTCTTTACATATTCATTATATGGTTTTCTTTTTATCTTTTTTATCTTTATCAATTTCTGAGGGAAAAGGATTTCAAAAAAGCGAAGATGCTCACCTATATCTTTTCAGGTGCTTTCCTTTTCGGATTTTTTCTGATATCCATAGAAATAATCCCAACAATTGAGTTTTTGAGGTATTCATCAGAGCAGAGGTTTGTGATTACATACGATGAATACAGATGGGATTTCATAACTTCATATTCAATTTTTATTACCTCACTTCTTCATCCAAGACTCATCGGGACGCCATTTGACCAGATAAACCTTCGTTCATCCAACATTACAACCTATTATCTCATAAATGGATACCTCGGCATTCTTCCTCTCCTTTTTCTCATAGCAGGGACTGTCCTTTCATGGAAAAAAAGGGAAGTTAAGTTTTACGCTCTTTTATTTTTGTTCACCTGGCTCATAGCAATAAGAACACCCCTCGGATATATCCTTGTGAAAATTCCCTTTTTAAACAGATTGTTTCACGACAGAATTCTTTTTATTTCCTCATTTTTCGGAATGCTCCTTTCTGTTGAAGGATTTAATGAACTTCTGAACGATGAGAAAAAAAGGGCAAAAATTTTAATCCTCATTTTATTTCCAGTCTCTTATTTAGCTCTTGTCCTTTCTATGTTTATAACCTTAAGGGATATAATTCCTCTTTCCTGGTTTTCTCCCCTGAACACAGCGCTCAATCTTCCCTTTCTTTTTCTCGTTTCATCCTGCCTTCTTTTTTCTGGAAGAATCAGGGGAATGGGAAAAGGTTATTTTGTCATCTTCAGCTTCATATTAACACTTCTTGACCTCATTCCGCTTGGAATGATTTCAAACAACTGCGACCCTCCCACTCCCTTGAAGGTTCTTGATAAGATAAAAAATGATTTAGGGGTTAAAAGCCCTGATAGAATTTCTGGAATAAGACCAAATTTATCCGTTCTTTTAAAAATTCCATCCCCTGATGGATATGACAGCGTTTATCCTGACTGGTACTTCAGGGCAATATATCCGAGAGCCACGAGAAAGGAGATGAGATGGCAGGTTGAAATGGACGACGTTCCTTCTATCAGAAGGCTTCTTGGTGTTAAATATCAGATTCCCAATGGAGAACTTCAGCCACTCAACAATCCATTAAATACAGAGGGATTAAAATTTTCAAAAAACATAGATGGATTGATGGTATATGAAGTTGAAAATCCTCTCCCCAGGGTTTATGTTCCTCAAAGGTATGCCATACTGAACGAAGATGAATGCATAAAATTTCTCCATCAAGAGGAATTTAATCCCCAGGAGTTTCTTCTCTTAACGGAAATCCCCAAAGAATTTCCCTCGCAGGGAATGAATGGAAGTGCCCGAATTTTATCCTATGAACCCCATAAGGTTTTAATTGAGGCAAAGATGGAAACCGATGGTTTTCTTGTTTTAACTGATACCTATTATCCTGGATGGAAGGCTTATGTGGACGGAGAGGAGGTGGAGATTTATAAAGGTTATTCATTTTTGAGGGCTGTATTCCTCAAAAAAGGGCTCCATGAGGTCCTTTTTGTATTTTCCCCTTCTCTCTATAAAATTGGTAAAATTATAACCTTTATTTCTTTTCTTCTTCTCATTCCATTATTTTTTATAAAGTCTTCAAGTATGATTTCCGTTGAGGAAAAGGAAGAAGATATTGATTTCAAAATTCAAAAAAAGTTCCTTTTTCCTCTTTCCTTTCTAACCATTACAATTATTTCCCTTACAATCTTCTGGTGGAGTTTATTTAAAGGATTCAAGAATTCAAGGTGGTATTTTTACAGGGGAATTTTGCTATCACAGATAAACAGGGTTGAGGAAGGGATTGATTATCTTAAAAGGGCTCTTTCCTTTAAGATGCCAATGCTTCATTCTTATAGATATATGGGTGAGCTTTTAAAAAAAATTGGAAAAAAGGAAGAAGCAGTTAAGGCTTATGAAAATGCAAGGAGGTATTATCCATTTTCCTTTGAAGTATTCATAGCACTCACTTCCCTTTATAAAGAACTTGGCTATGAGGATAAAGTAAAAAAGATGGAGATGGAACTCAAAAGGTATGCAAAAAAATGGGCAGAGATGATGGAAAAGGAGGGCTTTGCCCTTCTTTTTGAGGGAGATATTGATTTAGCGTTCAAAGCTTTCCTTTCTGCAGTAATTCTTGACCCAAAGAGGGATAGAGCCTATTACGGGCTTTCACTCGTTTATTATATTAAAGGAGATTTAAAGAAGGCTTATGAAGCAATAGAAAAGGCAATAGAGATTTCTCCTTCCAATGATGCATACAGGAAAAACCGGGAGAAACTTCTGAAAGAAATGGAAAAGGGTTTTAATTGAAATCCTTCTTTTCATTTTTTGATAGATATCTGTAATAGGAGATTATCAAAAGAATGGTAAAAATTAGAAGAAGGGGAAAGGAGGCGAACCATGTTCTCAAAGGAGATTTCAAATCACCCCTGAAGTAGGGATACTCAAAAGTCTTTGTCAGTCCGAAATAGAAGAGCATCCAGAAAAGGATCTCTCCGTCAAATTTTTTTCTTTTGAGAAGCCAGAGCGCTGGCGGGATTATTATCCACGCACCAATTGTGTTGTATAACTGAACAGGGTGAAGGGGTATCCCTGGAAATGCCTTTCCAGCAGGACTTTCAGGATGAAAAACAACGCCCCATGGAAGTTCGGTAGGTTTTCCGTAGCAACACCCGTAAACGAAACAGTGTAAACCCTTTGACCATCCCAAGAGAAAAGCGAGAAATGGAAAAATATGGTCAAGAAAATCAAGGAATTTTTTTGGATGTCTGAAGAGGACAAAGGAAAAGGATAATGTCAGAGAGAATGTCCAGATTATGCTCATTGCGCCCTGGAGGAATTCAGGAATCTCTTTTTTGTTTTCTGCCATATATAGAAAAAATAATGAATAACCTATTCCAAATAGAAGCAATCCTGAGAGCAATGATATGTAAAAGTCAATGAGTATTTCTATTTCCTTTCTCCACCTTTTCCACATCAAAAAGCTGAAAACCATCGTCAAAACAAGGCCTGTCAGAACGCTTACTTCATCCGTAGTTATGGTTTTCCCGAGGAATTTTATTTTAATTAAATCCCTCAACTCCCACTGGAGTTCTGACAGAAATCTGTTCATTTAATAATTTTAACCCTCTTCAATTCAAATTCCAATTTAATAATGGAACTTCGTTTTTTAATAAAGAAATGCCAAATTAAAATTTTTCTCTTGAAAATGAATTCTTGGAGTTGTATACTCATTCTATAATTTTGGAAAAATTAAAATAGTGCATTTTATTATTTTTCTTTTGTTCGTTTTTTCTCATTCTCCCATGTTAAAGAAATACCTTTCACAGAGGAAGACAGAGAGAGACTCATAAGGGTTGAAACTAGGATGGAGGAGGGATTTAAGGCTACTTACAGGCGTTTTGATTCCATTGAGAAACGATTTGAATCCATTGATGCACAGTTTAACAGAAGCTCAGCTTAAGTTCTCGCCTTTGCAAGTATTGTGGCGGTCACGATAGCCTTTGCCATCTGGGATAGGTGCACGATGATAAGACCTTTTGAGACAAATGTGAAGAAGATGGAGGAAGAGATTGCAGGCAAGAGGACAAAATTCTATTCGCTCCTTGAGGCAATGAGGGAACTTGCCGGGAGGAATGAGGAGGTGAGGGAGGTATTGAGGAAGTTTAATCTCTTTTGACACTTTTTTAATATGACTCTACGAAGGAAAGGTATTAATGGAATAGTGATTACATAAAGAATTTTCCATCCGATGTTAATTCCATAATTTTGCTCATAAAGGTGGAATGACATAAAATCTTTAAAGGAAAAATTTTTAAGACTTTCTGGAAACTTATCTGCTACTACCATTCAAAACTCTGAACCACAATTACTCCCTTTTCCATAGCATTTTTCATAAATTCGTCCGCAGCGAAATGGGTAACAAAAATTTTCACAATCTCAACCCCCTTAAATTCCTCCTCAACTGCTCTTACTTTGTCCTCAAGCTCATCAAAAACTTCCTTGACCCATTCTTTCCTCTTCTCTTCATCAATTCCCTTCTCCTCAAGCCTCATCTTTACCTCACCTACAATTATCACATCTTTTCCATTCTTTTTTCCTTTTCCAAACACATTCACCTCTTTACCTCCTATTTCCTTTCTTACGAACCTCTCCACTACTTCTATCCCGAACTTTTCTTTCAAAACCTTAGGAAGCATCCTGTATGCCTCATTTTCAAAGGCATAACTTATGGACCTTGACAATCCGCCGAGTTCTCTTCTTGTTAAGTGGATTGCTTTGGTAAGTTCCCTTATTTCGTCTTCGGTTCTTTTTTGAGCCTCAGCGAGCCCTTTTTGAGCTTGAGCGAGTTCTTCAACTCTTTGTTCAGTTCTTTTTTGTGCCTCAGCGAGTTCCTTCTGGGTTTTTGCTATTTCTGCAACTATAGCCTTTAATTCGTTAAAATCCTTCGCTTTGACAGTCTCATCCACTATATCCACGATTTTCACAAGAATTTCAGCCTGCTTCTTTCCAAATCTCCTCTTTATCTCCTCTTTTATTTCCTCAACTGGCTTCATAACTAAATTTTATAATCT
>JBBIVP010000013.1:2313-21444 GCA_037439705.1 bacterium | reverse complement strand
AAATCTCAAATCATGTTAAATCTGTTGGCAGGACTTTCTGTAAAGTTGTTATCTATTTTTGAACCTTCTCCTTAAGGATGGAATTCAATTTTGCTCTACAATATACCCCTGTTATCCCTCTATCCCTAAAATCAGATTCTACAATCAATCCCGTCTTTATCCTCCTTCTTTAATATCACCTCCTATCTTCCTCGCTCCCTGTTTTTTTCACTGGTTTTTTATTGCTCCTCCCTTTTTCCTCACTTTTTTTGAGCATTTCTGAAATATTTTGGGATTTTTCAACGGAGAAGATTTCAGGTCCCTCCTTTTCTTCAAAAAGTTTTTTCGGTATTTGCCTACCGCTTCCTTTAGCAAAATTAATTATAAGTCCTTTAGTATGAACCTCTTCATTTCTCTTCAAGCGTTTTTCCAGTGATTCAATATATTTCTGAACCTGCCTTGCATGTTCTTCTTTTATATTTTGGTCAGCCTTCAGGTCAACTACTATCGCTGTTCTTTTCGTCTCTGATTCAACCCAGACAATCAGGTCAGGAATTGCTTCACCAACACAATATTCCCTGTTATTCTCTCTGTAAAACACAGGTATAATTCTCTGCGTTTCAAAAATTATACCGCACTCCCTTAACGCTACTTCCATTGCTTTCTGATAAATTGATTCCGGCCAACTCCCCTTGAGATCATTCCAGACACTTTTAGCTGCTTCCTTTACCTTTTTAATTACATCATCTGCATTCCCCCTGCTACACCTCCTTATTTTTTGATGTTATTATAATAATCCCATACTTGAAACTCAACAAATTTTTTGTAGACACACATATACATGATCACTATGGGGAAGAAGGTTGGAAGTTTAAGTTGAAGGGGGTAAAATTGAATGAGGAGGTTGTATTTTTGGTGATTGAGAGTACGTTAATAGGAATGGGAATTAAAGGTTTTTAGTGATTTAAAAAGATGGTAAAGAAGTGAATGATGAAGGAGGAGTAGAATCATAATTAATCCTTCCCGGAGAGCCAAACGCACTTGTTCTTGTCCCAATTTTTCTTGGGTTACATTCAATTTTGCGTTTCATTTTTGAAAAACTAATATATCTTCCACCACAATTTTACCTTCATCTGCTTTTGATAAACCGTGCTCTATAACATCAACTATTCTAAATCCAACTGATTTTCCCAAGTCTGCTAATATAGGCGAGGTTTCAATAACTTTTTTTTACCATTTATTGTCCAAGAATGATACTTACTAATCACCATAAGATAATATTTGCTAACTTTTAATACTCGGTAACATTCTTCAAATGAAAGTTTCATCATCTTGAGATAATTTTCAACTACTTCTGCTTTATATGTTCTTTGGGATTTTTGAAGTAATTCTATAAGATATAAACTTGAAGAAGGAAGTTCTATTGAAAAATATTTATCACTGACAAATAGAGGCAAAGTATCATATTTGGGTTCATTTCTATGTTTTGCCTCGTAGAAGTCTTTTGTGGAGCCCCACATAAGGTCTTCCTCTAGACCGAGGACTAGAATTGATATTTTGTTGTTCCCAATGTAATTCAAGGCGTCAAAATAGGGTGGGGAAGTAAGTATGCCATCAATAGAATTGTCCTTCAACATTGACATATTTGTGGAATCCCCTCTAATTATTTTCACCTTGCCACTATCCAAATTCACACCAAGTATCTCGGCCAATTTCTGGGTTGAGTATAAAACCAAATACCTATCCTCTATATACGATTTGAAAGAATTTACGAAATCCCAAGCCCTATTTTTCTCTGAGTATTCAACGATCTGTTGACTCAAAAGAATTAAAAGAAACTTTCTTATCTCATCATCTTCTATTTCCTCTATTATAAATTTCTTTAGCAAAAATATCTTCTCTAAATGAGGTTCAATCCTTTTATACGCACCGCTATTAGCAGTATGTTTTCTTATCCTCTCCTTTAACTGAGTCAATTCGTTTTTTCCGTTCTGTTGAGAGAGATGACGGTTATTATCAATGTATTCAAATAGCTTAATTATAGCTTGGCGAAGTTTTCCAATATTTATTCCCAGATTACATTTTACCTCCGCTATCATCTTACCTATATTTAATATCTCTATTCCAATAGCATTTATTCCCATAGTCGGGGCGTCAGCAACAAACGCACCAGAACCAACAAAGGGATCAAGGATAATATCCCCTTCCTTAACATCAAGCAGATTTATTAGGGCGCGAGATATTCTCGGATCACCTTTTCCTTTATATTTATGGAGGTAATGAAGAAAAGGTTTCCTCAGGTCAGTGGAGGCCCAATCTATAAAATCTCCAATATGTTCTTTTCCCAATCCAAAGTGAGGAGAGCGATAATACCCCATCTTTAGATGTTTAAGAAGTTCGTTTATCCCTTTCTCAATCCCGGTCTCTTTTTCTTTAAAATATTCTTCCCAATTTTTGATGTTTTTTGGACGGAAAACAACCGCGGGAAGTTTCTTTACTTCGGTTACATATTCAAATAGCGTTTGAAATGGCAGGAATCTAATCGCTACTAATTTGTTTTCTTTTCCTAAATCTTTTAAAAAAAATCTGAGTGTAAGGATTTGGTTCTATTACCCTGTTCTCTAATTGTTCTGAGCTGATCGGCACTCCAATTTTAGTTAGCCAACTTAGCACCTCATTATTACTGCTTTCGAAAATCACATAAATTTCCCTGAAGAAGGTTGCCCTCTTTATTGTGTTTATCATTTCCCTCACAGGCATTTCTGCTAAAAACCCTTGTCCCTCGCCCAGATACACTAACCGATTAATCAAATGAATAACTTCATCATCAAGTAAGTTAAATCGCCTCTCTTTGGTGAGGGAAGCGATGGTCCTTACAGACTTTGTTTTTATACCCAACAATTTATCAATTTCCCTTTGCGAAAAATAAAGTTCATCAGGATCTCTCAGATCAAATTTTACTTTTGCAAGACAAAGCATTTTCATTTCCCTACCATAAACAATTCACACGGTTTTATTTTGAATTGTAATTTTGTTGGATCTGGTGTGCCGCCTTTTCTTTGCACGGTAATTCTGCCAATATATAAACTACCCCTTGGCGATATCTTAACTTAACCTGAACCAAAAAAATTCATTGCTGTATTAATGTCTTTCAATATCCATGTAGTTGTATTATCGTTTTTATTATATCTTGTAACCAGCATCCAGTTTGCAGATAAAGCTCCTCTACCTTTTAATATATCAGAAACCACAAGAATTTTATTATCCATGAAGAACCTTATAATTTTGTCTTTGAGTTCTTCTGGGAGTTCATCAAGAAAAATTCTTCTTTTATCCCTTAAAATTTTATTCCCCACAATTTCAGGATAAGAATAAGGATTGATTTCGCCAGCAAATAATTTCAGACCAAAAGCTATTTGGTCATCACACCCCCACATCTCTTTGTATGAATCTACCCATCTTTTATCAACTTGGTTATAATCAGCATCAGAGTTTGCCTTTTTTAAAGATGAATTTTCAACTTTTAGTATCTTTCCAATTGTAATCAAAATTCTTATCTGGGCGTCTGCTTTTTTAAATTTCATAAGTTCTTCAAAGGTTTCTTTGAGGCCTAATTTTATAACATCCTCTTTTTTCATTCTCGTAGGTATCTGAATTGCTTCTACAGAATCTATCTCTTTTAGGTTATAACCCATAATCTGAAGCCAGATTTGGGCTTCATTATCTCTTTTCCAATTATTGAATTTATTACATATCGCTTTCTCGTTTGCAAAACCACCTTTAGCAGTAGTAGAACCTATTTCAAACGTTGTCATAGCAGACCTTGGTGATTTCAACACCTCTTGGATTTGTTCCTGGTTTTAGGCAATCGCCTTTTTATCCTTTCTACCAACTTTTCATCTTCAAATATTTCTGCAAGACGAATAGGCATTATTTATTTCTTCCAGTTGAGATGCCTACATAACTGCTACATATATGTTTTTCCAATATCCATTGGGTATCCAATCTTGATAAGACCTTTTCTTTCATCGTTTCACCCCCATTCAAAGGTTTAATTTCTCAAAAATCATAAAATAATTTTAACTACCCCAAATCAATTTTCAACAGAAAATATCTCTGTCTTTCTCAATGCCTTTTTTACAAAATCAAGGGAATCTTTATTTGAAGAATAGAAAACTGCGAGGACATCTCCTTTTTTTACCTTATCTCCGGGTTTACAAAAAATCTCGGCTCCCCCGTATATATCCATTGGCGCACCTGCAAATTTTGCCACTTTTGCAATAGCAGAATTGTTAATTTCCTCTATTATTCCACTCTCCCTTGCTTTTACCTCAACACCAATTCCCCTTTTCAGAGGAACATTTCTCCTGCCCTGAGCAGTCCTTATCCTTTCAAACTTTTCATAAGCCCTTCCGCTTTCAAGTTCTTTTCTCGCAATCTCGCTTCCGGTTCCCTTCTCAGCATATCCGCACATCTCAAGAAGAATCCCGGCAAGTTTGATAGATTTTTCTTTCAGGTCAATTGGAGGGTTTTCGTTTTTCAATACGGAAAGAACATCCATGGCTTCATAAACAGGACCAACACCTTTTCCTACAGGCGAATTTCCATCGGTAAATACAACTTCACAATGAATCCCAAATTTTTCTGCCATCTTTTTCAGTCTCTTCTTCAAAACCGTTCCGTCTTTCACATCCTTTACCTTTGTCCATTTTCCAATCGGAATGTCAATAATTATGTATTCCGAACCGGCAGCAATTTTTTTGGCAAGTATGGAAGATACCATCAAACTTTGAACATCAAGTGATAATGGTCTTTCAACCGAGATTATTATGTCGTCCGCTGGAGCAAGTTGAACATATCCTCCCCACACTATGCACCCGTTTTCCTTTTTCAGAATTTTCATTATCTCGTCCGATGACTTTTTCACCTCTGCAAGAACTTCCATTGTATCTGCTGTCCCTGCTGGAGATGTAATGGCTCTGGACGAAGTTTTGGGAATCCTCAATCCCAAAGAAGCAATAATGGAAACGACTATCATTGAAGTCCTGTTCCCAGGGACACCACCGATGCAGTGTTTGTCGAGAACCGGTGAAACTTCGTGTTTCAACCTTTTTCCGTTATTCACGACAGATCTTATGAACCAGAAGAGTTCGTCGTCGGAAAATGGATTTAGATGAACGGATATGACAAATGTAGAAATCTCTGCTGAAGAATACCTTCCTGCTGATATATCTCTTGCGATTTTTTCAAGTTCTTCTTCAGTGCATTTTTCTCCGTAAATCCTTTTCTTAATAAAATCAATGCTTTCAAGTGGTGGTGCAGGCTCAAAATAAACATATTTTCCCTCTTTTAATCCAAGTTTCTCAAAAGCATATCTGCTCAATCCCACCTCATTTATTCCTATAATTCCATCCAGTGTATGAAGGGTGGCAAAAATTTCCTTATTACCTCTCCATATTCTTACTTTTTCAAATATGTGGCGTCCGAGAGATGGAAGGAGTAAATTTTCTCTCCTTATATATACGACAGCCTCATTATATGTATCAATTCCTAATTTTCTTATTCGGAATTTCAAGTTTTAAGTCTCACAGAGATAAGTTTTGATACTCCGGGTTCTTCCATAGAAACTCCGTAGAGAGCATTTGCATTACTCATTGTCAATTTATTGTGGGTTATGATGATTATCTGGGAGCTTTCTGCCATCTTTTTCAACACGGATAAAAACCTATGGATGTTGATATCATCAAGGGGAGCATCTATCTCGTCAAAAAATGCGAAGGGAACATTTTTGATGGAAAGGATGGAAAATATAAAACCCAGTGCCACAAGGGCTTTTTCACCTCCAGAAAGAAGTCCCATGTGTTTCAACTTTTTTCCGGATGGCTGAACGAAGAGTTCTATTCCTGAATCAAAAAGGTCATCAGGATTTACTATCTTTATTTCGCCTTTCCCACCATCCATAAGAAGTGGTATCAGTTCATTAAACCTTTTTTCAACCTGTTGAAAGGACTCGCGGAAAATATCCTTTGTTTCTTCTCTTATTTTTTTTATGAGGTTTTCAATATCTTTTATAGCATTGAGCAGGTCTTCTTTCTGGGTGGATAAAAACGAATATCTGCCGGACAGTTCCTCATACTCATCAAGTGCATGCATTGATAAATCACCAAGTTTCTCAAGTTCTTCAATTTTTTCTTTTAATTCCTGTTTTAACGACGGCTCCAGCACCTCCGGAACATCAACCTTTTCAACATCCAGTCCATATTTTTTCTGGATTTCATCCTTTATATAAGAAATTGAAGTCTCCATCTGTGCCCTTTCTTCGGAAACAGATGTCTTTTCGTTTATGATATTTTCCATCTCCTCCCTTTTTTCAATTATCTTTCTGTGTATCTCCTCTCTTCTTTCAAGAAGCCTTGAAATACCACCTCTTCTGCTTTCAATTTCCTGGTGTATATCTTCAAGATGAGTCTGAATTCTCTTAAGTTCTTCCCTTAGACTTCTAAGTTTCGCCTCATCATAAATTCTCTCAAAAGATAACTTCAAAACTTCTGAATATATTTCCAATCCCCTTTTCTGGAGATTTGAAAGTTCGGTTTCTATATTTTCAATTTCTTTTAATAAATTTTTAAAATCGGTTTGCACCCTTGAAAAGAAACCCTCTTTTTCAGCAAGGGAAGAAGTTTCTTCCCGGAGTTGCTTTTCCAGCTCGTCCGTGGTTCCTTCTACATTTTCTTCCCTTGTTTTTATCTCTCTGCCTGCAGTTTCTGCTTCTTCAAGTTTTTTCTCAAGATTTCTCTCTTCTTCTTCCAGTCTATTTATTTCATCATTGAACCTCTTTATCTCTTCTTCCACAACATTCAATCCTGCCCGAAGACGCCCCATTTCCTTTTCGTTATAGGAAAAGTTATGATTTATCTCAAAAGCTCTTTTTTCATACTCTTTTATTTTTTCCTCAAGGTTTAATATCTCCTTCTCAAGATTTACTCTCTTTTCCTCAAGTTCTGAAAGTTCAGTAGAGATTGAAGAAATGCCCGTGGAAATTCGTTTTTCTCTTTCTGAAAGTTCCTTTAATTCTCTTTCTTTCGAAAAAACTCCGCCACTTCCTTTTCCACCGTGTAGAAGAAATCCCTTTTCAAATATATCTCCATCCATCGTAACAAACACTCCTTTCTCTACATACTCGGCTGGAATTTTCTCAAAGGAAGTAGCACCTTTAACTATAAAAACATTGTCCATAATTTCCCTTATTTTTTCTCCATCCTCATTTTTTGCCCTTATAAATTCAGAAACCCTTCCAATGATTTCAGGATGATTCAGTTCATTTCTGGAACTATTTATCCTTCCGTTCAAAACAAAAAATCCAGCTTCACCTGCTCCTTTTTCCTTTAACTCTTTTATCCCTTCCAGAGCAATTTTTATATCTTTGACAATTATTGCACTTACATATCCTCTGACAGCAGATTCAAATGCCCTTTCGTATCCTGTCTCCACCTCAATTGAATCTGCAAGTGTTCCCCTGAATCCATTTTCTCCCATATTTTTTAAAAGGAATTTCACACCATCCTCATAAAATCCGTATTCCATTTTCAATTTTTCAATGGCTTCATATTTTGTAAGAACCTCTTCTCTTTCTTCTTTAAGTTTTGAAAGAGCAGTTTCAATTTCTTTAATTTTTTGTCCTGTGGAAATCATTTCATTTTTCAATTCTTCTTTTTTAGCAAGTGATGATGAAACAACAGACTCCACTTCCTCTTTTCCCTTTTTCAGTGATTCCTGAATTTCTCCAAGAATGGAAAGGGAATTCAGGATGGACTCTTTTTCTTTAAGCCTTTTCTCCAATTCCCTCATCCTCAAATCCCTCTCCCTCTTTTTGTCTATCATTTCTCCTTTTATCTTGAGAGCAGAACTTGAAAGTTCAAAAACAAGTTCTCTCATCGCCAATGCATCTTTTGATAACATTTCAATTTTAGTCCTCAAAGAATCTATCCTCTCTCTAACTCTGTTTCTTTCTTCATCTGCCTTTTTCACGAGCAGTTCGGTTTCCAGTTTTAATTTTTCAAGTTCCTGTTTTTTCTTCCTCAACATCTCCATTCTTTCAACAATCTCTCCGATTGACCTGCACAGGGATTGAAACTTCTGTTCTTTTACAATCATTGAGGAATAAAGAAATGATATCTCCTTTTGAAGTTTTGATTCTTTCTCCAGCATTGTTTTAAGTTCTTCCTCTTTTTGAGCAATAAATGACTCTTCGTCCCTCATAGAAGATGAAATCTCCTCAAGATTTCTTTCCAGTTCAGAAATTTCTGTTTTGTTCAACATTATTTTTTCGTTTATTTCTGAAAGAATGGAATTTAATGAGGTAAGTTTTTTATCCTTTTCCCTGAATTCGTTACCGTAAACCATCAACTCAAGTTCTTTTATCCTTTCTTTTAAGAGCTTTGCCTTTTCCGCTTTTTTTGCATATTTCTGAACAAGATTCATCTGCCTCTTTACCTCTGAAAGCACATCATCAACCCTCTGAAGTTCACTCTTCGTAAATTCCAGTTTCTTTAAAGCTTCCCTATATCTCAATTTATATTTCGTTATCCCGCTGGCTTCATCTAAGTATAATCTAAGGTCCTCAGGCTTTGCAGTTGCAATGTTTGTTATCTCCCCCTGTTCAACAATAGCAATGCTGTCAGAAGAAAACCCTATTTCAAGAAGAAAATCATAAATATCTTTTAATTTTACATTTCTTTCGTTCACAAAATATTCGCTTTCTCCTCCTCTGTATAACCTCCTTTCTACTCTTATTTCAGGAACCCTCTCCAGTTTTTTGACAATCTCTCCTTCCAGTATAATAGCAACCTCGCACATATTTGCAGGCTTTCTTTTTTCGTTTCCGGCGAATAAAACCTCATCAGAAGATTTTATTCTGAGGGATTTTAGGGAATGTTCACCTATACACCATTTTATAGCATCAAAAATGTTGCTCTTTCCACATCCATTCGGACCTATTATAGATGTAATCTCATCAGGAATTTCAATAATTGTCTTCTCTGGAAAAGACTTAAAACCTGAAATTTCTATGGCTTTTAGCCTTATCCCTTTCATTAAAATATACCTTAATGACAATATATTTTAAAAAATTTTATTTTTCAAGCAAATAAAGTACACTACACAGTCAAGATTTTAACAATTTTAAATGGGGTTAAGTGGGGTATTTTCAGTGTACAGAGGATACACGAGGAATTTGAAAATGGAAAAAATTTATCTTCCCTCCCACAAATTTTTATTTAAAATTGATAGGTATTTTTCTCATTCAGAACCCCAGAATTATCTCTAATAACTCACACAATAACTTGACAAAATTTAAAAAAATTATTAAAATAGATTGAAATTAAAAAAGGAGGTTGAACTATGAAGAGTTTGAAAGGAACAAGGACGGAGAAAAATCTTTTGACAGCCTTTGCTGGTGAATCGCAGGCAAGAAACAGGTACACTTATTTTGCCTCACAGGCAAAGAAAGAAGGATTTGAACAGATATCTGCAATTTTTCTTGAAACTGCTGATAACGAAAAGGAACACGCGAAAAGATTGTTCAAATTTCTTGAAGGTGGAGTAGTAGAAATTCAGGCATCTTTTCCTGCCGGAGTTATTGGGAACACAGCCCAAAATTTAAAAGCATCTGCTGAAGGAGAAAACTATGAACATACAAAGATGTATCCTGAGTTTGCAAAAATCGCTGAAGAGGAGGGATTTTCGGAAATTGCGAAAGTATTCAGAGCAATTGCAGTAGCTGAAAAATATCACGAGAAAAGATATCTCGCCCTTCTTGAAAATGTGGAGAAGGATAGGGTTTTTAAGAAGGATAAAGAGGTAAAATGGAGGTGCAGAAACTGTGGATATGTCCACGAAGGAAAAGAAGTCCCTGAAACCTGTCCTTCCTGTAACCATCCAAGGGATTATTTTGAAGTTCTGGTAGAAAATTATTAAAATAATTGCTAAAATGAATATATGCTTGAACCAGTTTTGAATGAAGAACAAAAAAGACTGCGAAATGAAGTAAGGGATTTCGTAAAGTCAGTCCCAAAACAACTATTGATAGATATGGATGCTGATAAAGTTCGGTATCCAAGAGAATATGTAGTTTCAGTAGCCCAGAGAAATCTCCTTGGACTGAGATTTCCTAAAAAATACGGTGGAAGGGAGTTAAAATGGGTGGATGAAATAATCGCTCTTGAAGAAGTTGGAGTTCTCGGCTCATCCCTTGCGTGCCTCTATTCCCTTGTAAGTATTGTGGGAGAAGCAATAAATGTTTTTGGAACAGAAGAACAGAAGGAAAGATATCTAAAACCCCTCCTTAAAGGAGAAATTTTCTGCGCAGAAGCCCTTACCGAACCGAGAGGTGGTTCTGACTTTTTTGGAACAACAACTGTAGCAAAGAAAGAGGGAAATTATTACATTCTAAACGGACAGAAGAGATTTGTGGTAGGAGCAGAAGGAGCAGATATATTTCTTGTTTACGCCAGAACTGGAGACCCTTCCCTGCCTCATAAATCTTTGAGTGCTTTTATAGTGGAAAGGGAAATGGGAGTAGAAGTAAAATATCTTTATGGACTTCTCGGAACAAGAGGAGGTGGTGCAGGAAGAATAATTTTCAGAAATACAAAGGTCCCGCAGGAAAATATCCTTTACGGAGAAACCAGAGGAGCAGAGATATTTTATCAGATGATGATACCTGAAAGGATGACCTCAGCAGCTGGAGCAATCGGAGGAGCAAGAAGTGCCCTTGAGATAGCAACCAGGTACAGCGATAAAAGAAAGGCTTTCGGGAAAAAAATTCGCGAATTTCAAGGAGTAAGTTTCAAAGTGGCGGAGAGCATTACAAAACTTGATGCAGCAAGGGGACTTGTTTATTTTGCAGCTTCAGCAGTGGATAAATTTGGAAACACAGGTTATACGAGAAGGCTGGTTTCAGAAGCCAAAAAGTTTGCTACTGAAACAGCATGGGAAGTTATAAACAATACTATGCAAATAATGGGCGGTATCGGATATACGAATGTATATCCAATTGAAAGGGCTTTAAGGGATGCAAGACTTGGAATAATATGGACAGGAACGAGTGAAGTAATGAACCTTATAATTCAACACGAATACTACAAAGAAGTTCTTGAAATGGAAAAGCCCCCCTCAAGAAATGTAGAAGAAGATGCAGCAGAATCCAACGCCGAGGAAGAGAAGGTTTACGAATGAGTTTGGTTTTTTTCGGGACTTAAAATAATTTTAAGGTGAACTTTTTTTAATTATTTCTTCCAACTCCTTCTTTTCTTCTTCGGTATATTTCTCCACCTCTTTCTGCTTCGGGAGTTTTTCATAAATTTTTTCATCTGAGAGTTTCTCATCAATTTTCCTCTTTATTCCCTCCTTAATTTTTTTCTCCTTTTCATCTATTATCTTCTGAACCTGTGTCTTTTTGAAAAGGTAATCCTTTCCCTTTTTTACCATTCCAGATTCAAATAAATAGAGTATGAAAACAGCAAGTATGAAAAATAAGATGACTTTTAATATGAACCTTATCATTGAAAATTCATTCTTATCGTATCAACGCTTCCACAACTGGGGCATATCATAAAATAAGCGCTACCGTCCCATTTACATACAGAGCACCTCCATAAATTAAAACATCCGCTTTCCATTATGTTCTCCACTATTTTATAAGCGGGGGGAAAATCTTTCTTCTTTGCCAAAAGAATTGCTGAAAGGTATTTGAATGGTCTTAAATCAATTACTTCCTGCGGGAATTCTTTCATAATCTCTTCAGCGGACTCAATCATTTCAAGTTTCAAAAAAAGTTTCACCATGAGAAATTTAATATCAATATCGTCTATTTTTTCATAAAGTTCATTATAAAATTCAATTGCTTCAGCAGGCTGGTTTGCATCAAGAAGTTCTTTTTCAAGTGAAATGAGAACGGAATGGGACTGGTTTCTGGTAAAAGCCTCATAAGTCAGTTCCTTCGCCCTTTTTATCTCTCCCTTTTTCACATGAAGTTTTATAAGTTCACTAACAGCTGGAGTAAAAAACGGAAAAAGTTCCATTGATTTTTTAATGAGCTTTATCCCATCCTCATCTTCCCTTGCCATTTTTTCCTCACCGCTTCTGAAAAGAAGGTAGGCATAATACCTCCTCTCTGTCTCTCTGTCCCATCCGTTTATCTTTAGTAATCTCCTCTGGTACTCAAGATCCTCATCATGATCACATGCCCTTGCCATAACCCTCAAAAGCATAGGATACTTTCCATCGTTTTCTAATTTCTTTTTTCCAATTTCTATGGCATCTGGTAGTTCTTTTTTCAGAGAAAGATTAAGATACATAAGCACAGTCTCAAGTGGAGGATTTTCTTTTGAGACCTCTTCCCTCAATATCCTTATAGCATCATCAACTGAATTTATTGCAATTTTTAGTTTTGCGAGAAAAACATTTACATCAGAGGAACTGGCTTTCATTTCTATACATTGCTCAGCTATCTTTAAAGCCTCTTCAATATCTCCCACTTCAAATGCTTCTTTTGCTGAAGAAAGAAGTCGCATCACCTTTCTTTCCTTTAAGGTTTTAAATTTTATAAAAGTATCGCGTGCCCAATCAGAAATCATGGAAAAAAGTTGAAGGAGAAAAGAAAAAATAACACCAATAAGAAAAGAAACTCCTGTAAGAATCGGTATATAGGTTTTTATCTCTTTTCCACCAAATTTGAAAGAGACAGGGTCGGGATTGTGATACAAAAGATAAAACACTGCAATAAACAGGACAATTAAAATTATAATGAAGTTTCTCATCATTTTTTATTTTACCATACGACATGAAATAAGCAAGTAAAAGTAAAAAATGTAAACAATATGGGCATCATTATTTCCACAGGAAACGGCAAAAATCCTACATCCCTGCCATATCCAGAAGATACCTTGATGGTTTCACAGAACCAAACCTGTAGGTCATTGGAAAGGAAAGATAGAGTTCTTCGGTTGAACGGGTAATCGCAACATACAAAAGCCTTCTCTCTTCTTCCATTTCTTCTGAACTCCTGAAACTTCTAACAAGTGGAAACATGTTCTCAAAAAGTCCAACCACAAAAACCACAGGAAATTCCAAGCCCTTGGCAGAATGAACTGTTAACATCTTCACTGAATTCTTTTTCCAGTCAATAACCTCAAGGTCCTCAAGCAGTTTTGCATGTTGAACAAAAGGTTCAATTTCTCCTTTTCCAAATCTTTTTGCCGAAGAGATAAGCTCTTTTATGTTCTCAAGAACATGAAAGCCCTTTGGTCCGCTTTTCTTCATCCTTTCTTCAAATTTTGTTATTTTTATGATGGATTCTATCAAATCAGATGGTGCCCACTCCTCCGGCAATTTCATAACCTCCTTTACAAATTCCAGCGTTTTCTTTAAATGGGATTGAGATGTCTCCTCACTAATCATCAGTTCGCCCTCATGAACTGTAAAACGAGATTTTCTTGAACGAACCATCCAGTTAAGAATTTCTGATAAAGTTAAAAGGTCTCTTCTATAAATGGCATGCAAAAACTCTACTACATTTTTTACTTCCTCACGCTCATAGAATCCCCTCATACCTATAAAAGTATAGGGAATTCCCTTGGAATGAAATTTTTCTTCAAACTCTCTTGAATAATGAGCAGTTCTCATGAGTACCGCAAAATCGGAAAAATTTCTTTTGCGCCTTTCCACACCTTCTCTTATCTTCATACATACAAAATCTGCTTCTTCTTTAACTGAACCTGCCTTGTAAATCTCCACCCTTCCATCTGTTTCTTTCATTGATGAGGAAGGAAATTCGGAAAGAAATTCATCAGCTTTTTTTGCTCTGCTCATAAGATTTCTTGCAATCCTTATGTGTCTCTCGCTGAGTCTGAAACTGGCTGTAAGTTTAAAAACCTTCATTCCGGAAATTTCTGAGATTGCCCTTCTCATGAGTTCCTTCTTTGCACCACGCCATCCATATATGCTCTGAAGGTCATCACCGGTTATAAAAACTCCTGTTCTCTCACTTATCAACTCTTTTACAATTTCGTACTGCACAGGGCATAAATCCTGAAATTCATCAACAAATATGTGTTCAAACCTTTCCCTGTAGTTCTCCATTAAGTTATCTCTGAGAAGTAAACGGGCATTTATAAGAAGTTCATCAAAATCCATAGCATTTTCTTTTCTCAGAAGGTCTGAATAGAAAAGGTAAAAATCCCTTAAATAGCTTTTCATTTCAGGATGGTGAGGCGTCATACCGGAGGCTCTTACAAGACTCAACTGTTCAAGAAGGTAATTTACCTTTTCTCCAAACTTTACTTTTAAAGGAAAATATATTGCCCTTTCCTTTAATGGGTCTATAATCTTGAAATCCGAAGAAATTCCAATTTTTTCTCCCTCCGCCCTGAGTATCTTCTCACAAAATCCGTGTACTGTATCTACAATAACATCTCTTCCTTCCGCTCCAAGCAAAAACTCCAGTCTTGAAGAAATGTCGTTAACACCTTTCCTCGTGAAACACAATATGAGAAAATCCTGAGGTTTTGAACCCTCTTTTAAAAGCCATACCGCTCTGTGAAGTAACACAGTGGTCTTGCCGGTTCCAGCACTTCCAAGCAAAAAAATCCTCTTCTCTGGACTTTTTACTACTTCTTCCTGAGCCGGTGTCAAAACTATTCTTTCGGGTGTTCCTGAAACCATCGGCTGAACAGGAACAAATGGACGGGATGCAGAAAAAGATGTAAGCAAATTTGAAAAATAAGAAGCACTGGGGGGACGCTTTGATGGTTCTGGACTAATTGCCCTCATAATCACATCATCCAGTTCCTTTGGTATTGACGGATTATGTGAAGGAGGAGGAGTGCTTATTCCCCTCATTATCTTCTCCCTCACTTTTTCCATGCTTTCGTCAAGAAATGGATTTATTCCTGTCAAGGCTTCGTAGAGAATTACACCAGCGCTGTATATATCTGAAAGTGCTGTATACTTTCCACTCCAGGCTTCAGGAGCCATATAAACAGGTGTTCCTGCCATTGATGCTGAAAGTGAACCCTCTTTTATAAATTTTGCAAGACCAAAATCTGTAATTTTTACATTTTCGCCCTCAACAAGGATGTTTTCCGGTTTTAAATCCCTGTGAATAACACCACATGAATGTGCATAATCCAGCCCTGAAAGAACCTTAAGTATAATATCAACTGCCCTAAAAATCTCAAGCCTTCCTCTGTCAAGGATTTCTCTTAAAGAACTTCCTGGAACATACTCCATAATCAGAACAAGTCTTCCGTCTATCTCATCAACATTGTAGAACCTGACTATATTTGGATGATTTAATCCGGAAAGAAGCCTTGCCTCTTCCTTCAATATCTGAATATCCTTCTTTCTTACCCTTGAAACCTTTAATGCAAAATCCTTTTCTATAATTGTATCAGTAGCCAGATATACATCCCCGAATGCCCCTCCTCCGAGCCATTTTTTTATGCGATATTTTCCAAAAGATGAAGTTATCAATTCGGAAAACCAGTTATGTGAACTGCTGAATCTCTATATATAACTGCCCTTCCAAAGACTTTATCTTGAGAAAACCTCAATTCAAAGGAACTTTTTGCTGGCGTATACACCTTTTTCACATCAGTATTCATTATAAAATCCACAAATGCTGAAATTTCACTCATTTTTACATCCAGTTTTCCCTTTTTTGACGAAATGGCTTCAATCAAATAACCTGCAATTAGTTTTTTAGCAACCTTCTTAAAAAGTTCTTTTGGTGGGAATAGATCCATAACAGCAACTTTTCCATCAATTGCACATATCACCCCTGAAGAATGAAGAAGTGGTGCTATTTCCTCGTCCTCTGGAATGAAACCCCTGGATTCATAGGCTTTATAAACATCGTAAAGTGAGGAAGTCGGAGAATTAACGCCTGTTGCCTTAATGGTTGATTTAACTGTCTTCCATATTTTACTCTGGTCAGTTTTGAATCTCTTATTTTTTATAATGCTTTTCATCAATTCCTTTCTCAAAGAAATGGTTGAAGCCATTCCTGAAGCCACAAATTCGTTATTCCCGCTCCACCTGTGCTCTTCCACACAGCTTACAGGAATAACAACCTCTTCCATTCCATCTATTATAAGTGAAGTATTTACCACCCTTGTCTGAAAGGCTTCTGCAAGAATCTCCCCGTCAAGGAGAAATACAGGAGTTGAAGAAAAATTTTTTATTCTCACTGAATCTATGGATGGGTTTTTCAACTCTTCTATCCTGACAGCTTTTTCATTTACCAGTTCCTCTACCGTTGCGAAAGAAAAAACTGGTTCTTTTTCAACCTTTAATGGAAAAAGAAGACAGTTTCTCAACACCATCCCATCTTCCACATTTATTTTTCCCGTCCATTCTCCCAGTTTCATTTTTTATCCCCCTTTTTGTTTAGAATATCTGTTTTAAAAATTTTTTTCAAGCCTGAAATATTTATATCCATCAAAATTTTAATTTTTCTTGACTTTATATATATGAAAAGTATAATTTTTGAAAACGATTAAGGCTGTGTGAAATGAAAAAAGATGGAGTTAGAATTTTACTGAAACAGGGGGTACGGATGGAGTGAAATGGTAAGAGACCTGGCAGAAATAAAAGAAATGGCAGAAAATATGAGGAAAACTAAAAAGAAAAAATGATGGAACGGAAGGAAATTTTAAAAAACATATTGAAAAGAATTCATGAGGGAGAAAATCCTGAAAAGATAAAAGAAGAATTCAAAGAACTTCTTGAAAATGTAAGTGAAGAGGAAATAGTTAGGGTGGAAGAGGAACTCATAAAGGAAGGAATTCCAAGAGAGGAGATTCACAAACTCTGTGAGGTTCATCTTCAACTTTTTAAAGAAGGACTTGAAACTAAAGAACATATAGCTCCTGAAGGTCATCCAATATATATCCTGATGGAAGAACATAGGCTCCTTTTAAAATTTTCAAGAGAACTGAAAGAGGTTATGGAAAAGTTAAAAAACTTTAAAGATTTTGATGAAGTAAAAGAATCCATCGCAGTGATCGAACACATAATTTTACATCTGAAAGATTCAGAAAGCCATTATTTAAGGGAAGAAAATGTGCTTTTTCCAATCCTTGAAAAACACGGAGTCACCCAACCGCCAGCAATAATGTGGATGGAACATGATAAAATAAGGGAAATAAAAAAAGGAATCTACGCTGTTTTTGACAATAAAGAAAAAAGCGGTTTTAAGGAATTTGTGGAAAATCTACTAAAAGGCTCTTCTGAACTGTTTGATATGCTTTCATCCCATTTTTACAAGGAAAATAATATCTTATTCCCACTTTCCCTTCGTATATTCTCGGATGAAGAATGGAACGAAGTAATGAATGGCTTTGATGATGTGGGATATTGTTGTTTTACTCCGCAAAGGAGATGGAAAGCGGAAGAGAAAAAGAAAGAAGAGATACGAGAAACAGGAAAAATTGAGTTTGAAACCGGTTCTCTTTCTCCAGAAGAAATAGAGGGAATTTTTAGGGCTTTACCTGTGGATATAAGTTTTGTGGACAAAGATGATACTGTGAGGTTTTACAGCGAAGGTCCTCAGGGAAGGATATTTGTAAGGACAAAAGCTGTAATAGGAAGAAAGGTTCAGCAATGCCACCCTCAAAAAAGTTTGCACATAGTGACCAGGATACTGGATGATTTTAAAAAAGGCAAAAGGGAGGTTGCAGAGTTCTGGATAGAGTATAGAGGAAGACTTGTTCACATTAGATACTTTCCTGTTAGAGATAAAAAGGGAAATTACTTAGGCTGTATTGAGGTAACTCAGGACATCACAAACATTAAAAAAATAGAAGGTGAAAAAAGGCTTCTTGATGAGAGTTGATTGAGAGCATGAAATCAAAAGATTTTAGCGTTTAATCCTGTATCTCAAAAGCACCTCAACCCGATGAGAAACATAGGGTAAGGGTTCAGACCTTTTCACACAATCAATTGCTGCCCTGTCAAGGTAAATGTTTCCAGAACCTTTTTCAATCATCAATTCTTTGACACTACCATTTTCTGAAACTTCAAAGCTTAAAATTACATCCCCTTCAATCATTTCTCTTAATGCTTCCCGAGGATAAAATTTGTTTTTTTCTATTTTTTTCAAAAGTTCATAAAATTCATCAAAAGAAATGTTGCCCTCGCTCTCCTGAAAGCTTCCAGTTCCTATCTCAGAAGGTCCGCTTTCTTCTTTCATAAACCTTCCTTCTTCAGAAACTTGCGGCTCAGGTATTTCTCTAACATCCTTTTTTAAAATGGATTCTTTCCTCAATTTATTTTGAGTTAAAGGTTTTCCTTTCTTCATAGGTTCGTATAGAAAAACACTTATTTCGGAAGATGAACTATAAGAATGATTTATTATGATGGGAAAGAGAAGGACAATTCCATGCGCTCCAAAGGATAAAAAAACGAAAAAAATCAACACCCTTTCTGGTGACCTCAACCTCATCAGCATATTCTCGGAAGGAGTTCACCTGTTAGAAGTTCAAGAATCCTGTAACCTCCAGAAAGAGTCTTCAGGACTGTGTAAAAATTCTTTTCTTTTTTTCTTATTTCCCCTATAACATCTGCTGAGGGGTCAACCTTTTTTCTCAGATATTCAATAACCTTTTCCTTTACATCAGGAGAAATCACAATAACCGCCTTCCCTTCGCTTGGAAGGTAAAGCGGGTCTATGCCGAGTATCTCTGAAACTCCTTTAACAGGAGGAGAAAATGGTATCTTTTCTTCATTTATGAAGACCGTAAAATTGTTCTCCATTCCAAACTCACAGAGAACAGAAGCAAGTCCACCTCTTGTTATATCCCTCATCCACTTTACCCCTTTCATTTCCCATAGAGTCAGAAGGTTAGTAAGCGGAGCACAATCACTCAAAACCTCACCTTCAAACTCAAATTCTCCTCTTGCAATCATAATTGCAACCCCGTGTTCTCCAGGTGAACCTGTTATGACTACAAGGTCTCCTTCTTTTACTTTCTCTTCCTCATTTTTTATCACCTTGCCTATTCCTGATGTGTTAATGTAAATCCCATCTGCCTCTCCTTTTTTTACAACCTTTGTATCACCTGTTACAATTTTAACTCCTGCTGAAATACTGGT
>JBBIVP010000013.1:0-2303 GCA_037439705.1 bacterium | reverse complement strand
CCCTTATAGACTTAAGAATTTTCTCCATACTTTCTAAAGGAAATCCTTCTTCTATTATTAATGATAAAGAAAGAAAAAATGGTTTTGCTCCTGATACAACAAGGTCATTCACGGTTCCAGCAACAGAAAGCTTTCCTATATCTCCACCGGGAAAAAATATGGGGTTTACAACAAAATTATCCGTGGTAAATGCGATTTTCCCATCTATATTGAGATGGGCACTATCTCCGAGAGCCTTAAGTTCTTCCGAATTTATGTACTTCATCACAAGGTTTTCTATGAATTCCCTCATGCTCTTTCCGCCGGAGCCTACACTTAAATCAATCACCTTCAAAGAAAATCTCCTCTCCGTATTTAAAATGGATAAGGCATGCGCCTTCTATGGAAACCATACATGCTCCCCTCGGAGAATCGGGTGTGCAAACTTTTATGAAAAGAGGACATTCTTCAGGTTGAGCAACTCCTTTTACCACATCTCCGCATCTGCATCCTTTTGATTCCCATATCTTGTCCGGTTTCAGATCAAATTTTTCAAAAACGGAAAATTCTTTTTCAGGGAATAAACCACTTTCTGGAATTACTCCAAAACCCCTCCATTCTGCATCTTCCACATGGAGAACTTGCTTCATAAGATTCTTTGCTACAGGATTACCCTCGGGTTTCACAGCCCTTTTATATACTATGTCAACAATCGGTTTTCCCGATTTTATCTGTCTTATGACACTCAAAATTCCAAAAAGGAGGTCTGCGGGTTCAAATCCTGTAATTGCTCCTGCTACTCCATATTTTTCTGGAATAAACTGGTATGGTTCTGAACCAATTATCACGCTCACATGTCCGGGGTAAATGAAACCATCCAGTTTTATCTCCCCGCTCTCAAGAATTGCTTTCAAAGGAGGTGGAACGAGTTTCATAGCAGGAAATATTGAAAAATTTTTTATTCCATTTTCCTTTGCAGTTTTCAAAAGCCATGCAATTGATGGAATAGTTGTTTCAAATCCAGCTGCCAAAAAAACTACTTCTTTTTGCGGATTTTCTAATGCCAGTTTCAAAACCTCTTCGGGGGAGTATATTATTCTTACTGCTGAATTTTCTGCTGGAACAAGCTTCATCAAAGGAATTCCATCACTTGCAGGAACTTTGAGCATATCCCCAAAGGATGTGAGGATAACATTTGAATAGTTTCTCACTAAATAACTGGCTGATGAGATTATGCTGTCAGGGGTAACACAAACCGGACACCCTGGACCAGAAATCAAATTTATTCCCATCTTTCTTAATGCCCATCCCAATCCGCTTCTATATGCTGTCATTGTGTGGGTGCCACATACCTCCATTATGTTGATTTTTCCATCAAAACTTGAAACTTCATTCTTTATTAAGTTCAAAAGGGCTTTTACACCTTTTTCTCTTCTAAGAGGAGTTATATCAATCATAATAGGTTTTTTTCATATTCACTCAGTATTTTAAGGGATTCCATTGCTTCTTTTTCATCCATCAAGGTTATTGCAAATCCTGCATGAACTATCACATAATCTCCAACCTTCGCACCTTCAACCAAGCTGAGATTTACCTTCATCTTTACCCCTCCTGATTCAACAATACCATATTCTCCCTCAACCTCTATCAATCTCAGGGGCACTGCGAGACACATCTTTACACCTCTCAGTATCAGAATATAATTTTTTCAAAAATAATCAAGGAAAATAAAAAAATGTATATTTCTTTTATTCACTACTACTATTTCAAAAATGCCTAAGGGCGGATCTTTAAATTTTACATAATTTTTTTTATACTTGATTTATGGATGTAAAACATGTGGTTACATGCTTTTTAAAAAGGGATGACGGAAAAATTCTGATTATGAAAAGAAGTGAAAGGGTTGGAACCTATAAAGGAAAATGGGGAGGCGTTGCAGGGTATCTTGAAAGTGAACCATTAACACAGGCATTTAAGGAAATTGAGGAGGAAACTGGTCTAAAAAAAGAAGAGGTTGAACTTCTAAAAGAGGGAAAACCAGTAGAGGTAATTGATGAAAACCTCGGCAGGAAATGGATTGTTCATCCATTTCTCTTTTATGTAAAAAACCCGGAAATAAAAATTGACTGGGAGCACACAGAAATAAGGTGGATATATCCTGAAGAGATGAAAAACCTGCCAACTGTCCCGGGACTTTATGAAGCCTGGAAAAGTGTAACGGATTAGCACATCTTTTAAATTTTTTTTTGGAAAATTTAAGATATGCGCGATATTAAGGAGTGAGAGGGAGAGACAAAACAAATCCCTTGTTCAAAAAGACCCTT
>JBBIVP010000012.1:10699-22110 GCA_037439705.1 bacterium | reverse complement strand
ATTTATGGGCTAACGAGATTGGAAGTTCTGTAGAGCAGGAGATTATAAAGAAAACACACCTCTTAGAGGAGAAATAAAAGCAGATGTGGCGATTGTTGGAGGTGGTTATACCGGACTATCAACTGCTTATTTTCTAAAAAAGGAAAGTCCCTCTTTAAAGGTGGTCCTTCTTGAGAGCGAGGTTATAGGATTTGGAGCGAGTGGAAGAAATGCTGGTTTCTCTATGACCCTTTTTGGCTTTACCTTTTCCCTTACCGCAAGGGTTTTTGGTAAAGAAAAGGCTGTTGAAGCCCATCACTATATGGAAAATGCTGTTGACCTCGTTCAGAAAATTGTTACGGAGGAGAAGATTGATTGCGAGTATGAGCATCCAGGATTTTTGAGGGTTGCTACATCTAAAAGATATGAGAAAAGGATAAAGCACGAGGTGGAAATGGTTCAGGCTCTCGGAATAAAGGGAATAGAGTGGCTAAATAAAGATAGGTTAAGTGAGGAAGTGCGTTCTCCTCTTTATCTTGGAGCATGGTGGGAAAGGAGATGTGGACTTCTTAATCCAGCAAAATTGGCGTGGGGGATGAAGGATGTGATTTTTAAAAAAGGTGTTGAGATATACGAGAGAACACCGGTAATTGAAATAAAAAGAAATGGAAAGATAGTTTTGAAAACTCCTGAAGGAAGTGTTTCAGCAGATAAAGTGGTTCTCGCGACAAATGCCTATTCCCATCTAATTCCGGGATTGAAAAGAAAACAGATACCTGTTTTTACCCACATAGTCCTTACGGAACCCCTTAAAGATAAACATTTTGAGGAGATTGGATGGAAGAACAGGCAGGGAATTGAGGATGCGAGGAATTTTGTCCACTATTATAGACTTACTAAAGAAAATAGATTGCTCATGGGCGGTCGGTCAATAAGTATTGCCTTTGGGAAGAATATGGACAAGGACCTCAATGAAAAAATTTTCAGAAGACTTGAGGAGGACATAAAAAACACATTTCCAGTATTAAAGGATGTGAAAATTACTCACAGGTGGGGAGGACCGGTATCTGTTTCCCTTGACCTCATTCCCGCAATTGGATTTCTCGGAGACAAAAGTATTATCTACAGTTTAGGATGTGTGGGACACGGAGTTTCCCTTACACATATGAATGGATGGACTATAGCAGAGCTTCTTCTTGATAAGAAAACAGAGAGGACAGAGGTATTTTTCGTTAACAGAAAAATTCTTCCAATGCCTCCTGAACCATTGAGGTTTGTGGTAGCAAAAGCCATAAAAGCTGCTTTTGATATACAGGATATAATTTATGATAGATTATAATGCTTTACAAATCTCATATACAGAATCGTTTTTCCCATCCTCCAGAACTTTTCTTCGTATTTTGTTCTTTTTCTATCAAGAATAAAAGGTAGGGCAGGGTAATTTCCAAATTCTGAATAAAAAATTCCGGACATTTCAAAGTTTTTCATTATTTCACCACCATATTCAATGTGGTCAGTTGCTATTTCCACTCTTCCGTTCTCCTTCAATTTTCTTGATAAAAGTTTTATAAATTCAGGTGTGAAAAGCCTTCTTTTTCTGTGCTTTCTTTTCCACCATGGGTCGGGAAAGTTAAAAAATATACAGGAAATTGAGTTATCGGGAAAAGAGGAGAGTGCCATTCTGGCATCCGCATGAATTATTCTGATGTTATTTATACCTTCTTTTTCTACCTTCTTTTTTAATTTTTCTATTGATTTTTTTGATATTTCTATTCCGATAATTTCCGCATCGGGATTTTTTTTCGCAAGATGAATTGTAAAATCACCGTTCCCAAATCCAACTTCAACATAGATAATTTTTTCATTTCCTGCTGAGAAAACTTCTTGCAGCATGGGTGGAAAGAATCATTATTGTTTCTTGGGGATTTACTACAGTTGAAGTTGGTAAGACGCTGGCATCTACCACGAAAAGTCCCTTTATTCTATGAGATTCAAGAAACTGGTTGACAAAAGAGTTTTCAGGATCTGTTCCCATTTTTGCTGTTCCCATTGGATGAATGCTTCCGCAAATCATTTCCTCTTTCTTCAATCTTTCCATGCCATCTTTAAATTCTTTAAGTGTTTTTGCAACAAATCCATTTTGTGAGAGAGGAAATACATATTTTGCACCTGCTGAAAAGAATATCTCTGCAAGGGCATTCATTCCCTTTTTCAATTTTATAAAGTCATGGTTATGAAGTTTGTATTTTATGAAAGGAATTTTTCCAATACTCAAAACTTCTCCGCAGGATGTGTCGCTTACAAGAACACCCGCATCAATAAATCCGGTGTATTTTGCCATAAGTTCTTTGTGAAAAATTCCAAAGCCGGGTATCAGGTTTGCTCCAAGTGGAGGAGGGATTGCTCCAAGAAGGAGAATCATTTCTTCTTTCAAAAACTCATCGCAGTAATAGCTCTGTGGAACACCTCTCCAGCACCTTATTTCTTCATCAAATATAGCACCCACAACACCTCCCGGATGAAGGCGAAAATTTTTCCCAATAACTCCATAAGAAGAACCAATGCTTCTTTTCAGTAAAACTGGAGTATGCACTGCACCTGCTCCAACAGCCACTATCGTTGAACGAATTTCAAGTTTCCATTTTTTTCCTTTCTCATCAATCCATGTAGCATTAACTCCTTCCACCCTTCCATTTTTTATTAAAATTTCCTCTGCCTTTGCCATCTTGTAGAGGGTTGCCCCGGCTTTCAGCGCGGATGGAAGATAACTCAGGTGGGTTGCTTTTTTTGCATCTACCGGACACCCCGCAACGCATGCACCGCATCCAAGGCATCCGTCTGCATTTCTTTTTACAGGACCACCGCTCCATCCAAGATTTTTTATTCCTCTTGCGAAAACCTTTCCGCCCCTTCCCATTGCTTTCTCATCTACTTCCTTTACGGGCAAAAAAGCTTCAACATCCATAGCGATTTTGTTTATGTACTCTTCTGTAAATATCTCCAGTCCTTCTTCCCTCCATTTTTTGAGGATGTGAGAAGGGGGTCTGAAACACGTGCCAGCATTTATAGCTGTTGAACCTCCTGTGCAGAATCCGTAGCCAATCACCATTGGCGGGTTTCCGATTACAATAGACCCCCTGAAGGCATTGGTTTTTGAAAAAACCCTGACCGCTCCCTCAAATAGATTTTCTCCCTTCTCTAACTTTAAAAAGTCCTTCCCCCTTTCAAGAATGATTACTTTTAAACCTTTTTCTGCCACCTCTTTTGCAAACGGAGCACCTCCCGCTCCTGTTCCTATTACAACCACATCTGCTTTATCATAAATTTTTTTCATCTGCCTCGCATTCTGTTCTATATCTTATGGCGTCACATACTTCTTCCAGACTGTAAAATGTTAAAAAAACAAGAGACCTCAGAAGAATATATATTCCCCTTAAAATGGAAAATTTGCTTTCCCTGAGTTTCGTAAGAAATTTTTCTTTTTCCTCTTTTGAAAGGGAGGTAAATTTTTTGGCTTTGAAGAAAAGAATAAAGGGAAGAAAATTAAAAAACTGAAGAAAAATTTTTGTGAAAAATGGTTTTCTTCCAAAGGAAGAAACAAAAAAAACAAATTGCCCTGTGAGATCTGCCCTTCCTCCCCCGATTTCAAATGGTCCTCCTGATGGAATGAAAGCCTCCCCAACGCTTTGAAAAATCTCCCTGTAATTCATTATATTTTTTCCTCCAGAAGTTCAATTATTGTGTGATATATAAACTGATGGATTTCTTGAACCCTTGAGGTTTCAGAAGAAGGAACGGAAAAAAGGACATCACAGAAATTGAGCAATTCTGTATATTCTCCGCAGAAAGCGATTGTTCTCAGTTTTAACTTTTCAGCCTTTCTCAATCCTTCTATCACATTAATTGATTTTCCGCTTGTTGTCCACCCAATAGCAATATCTCCTTTTTCTCCATAAGCCTCGATCTGTCTCGCAAATGTCCATTGAAATCCGAAATCGTTTCCAATAGCGGTAAGTATTGATGGATTTGAAGAAAGAGCAATTGCTGGATATCCTCTTCTTGAAGTTTTAAACCTTCCAACAATTTCTGCTGAAAAATGCATAGCGTCTGCAGCGCTTCCCCCGTTTCCGAAACACAGGATTTTCTTCCCCTTTTTTAAAGCCTTTTCTATAATCTCTACTGCATTTATGATCTTTTCTTCGTTTTCATCAATTGTTTTTTCCAGAAGAGAAATGAAGGACTTTTTTATATCATTGATTCTGCCTGTGTTTTTCATTCCATATCAAATTCCTGAAATCCCATCCAGAAGCCATACCCTCTGATATTATCTATTTCTGTTTGAATCAGTGTATAATGAGCCTCTTCCATCTCAGCCAGTCTCTTTAATAGTTTTTTTGCGTTCGGGTCATTAATTTTTTCAGCATTTTCTTTATAATACTCCATGGATTTTTTTTCCTGCTCAAGAGCCATTTCAAGAGCATCTATTTCAGCGAGTTCATAATTTCCTTTCTCTCCTTTAAACCTTTTTGGGAGCTTCGGATTTATTTTTTCTATAATGCTTTCTTTTACCTCCACTTTTTTCCATTTTTTCCCTTTTTGAAGCTCTTCCATTTCAAGGGAGAGGAGTTTATGATGGTCAAGCTCGTCAATGGCAAGTCTAATAAGGATATTTTTTCCTGAAATATCCCTTACTTTTCTTGCTGTTTCTAAATAAAATCTGGCACCGCTCAATTCAAATTCCATAGCTGTTTTCAGGATTTCGGTCTCCATATCTACCTCCTGTTTTTTAGAATTATTACCACCTCTGGATTTTTAGTCAATAAAATGGTAAGATTCAAATGTATGTCAGTGATATTATACATTAAACATTCTAAACTTGGAAGAGGATTACAGGATGAAGAGTTAAAAAAGCTTTCCGAAATTGTCCTTCTCAAAAAGTTTAAGAAAGGTGAAATAATTTTTAAGGAAAAGGAACCCTCCGATTCGGTTGTTATCATAAAGAAGGGCAGGGTGGTCTTAAAGGTTGAAACGCCGAATGGAGTGTTTGAGTTTTGTGTTATGAAAGAAGGAGACCATTTCGGAGAACTTTCACTTGGGGGCACATCTTCAAGGCTCCTTACAGCAGAGGCGATGGAGGATTGTGAGATTTTTTTCATTCCCGTAGAAAATTTTGAGAAATTCGCCGAAAATAATCCTGTAATTGCTTATAAAGTTTTGAAAAATTCGCTTTTAATTTTTTCTGAAAAACTTAAAGAGGTATCAAAAAGTTTTCTACAGGAAATGGAACTTTAAACACACTGGAGAAGCCACGAAAACTTATTCTACACTTTTTTCAAAAATTCTGTAGACCTTATAAACAGTTCCTCCTGCCATCTCAATTGCTCTTATCATTCTGTAATTGTCTTCAAGTATCCATGACATCTCAGCCCATTTATAACCATTTTCAAGGAGATTCTTCCATGTTTCAAGGTATAGGAGTGCTCCAAATCCTTTGTCATGATATTCCTTTTTTATTCCAAGAGCGAAAATCCTCGCATTTTTGATCTTTTTTTTGTTGAGCAGGAATTTTATAAAACCAAAAGGGAATAGTTTTCCTTTCATCTTTTTGAGAGGGACATAATAATCGGGCAATGTAATTGAAAATCCTACAGGTTTATCCTCTTTTATCACAAAAAAGCATAGGTCTTCATCAAGAAGGAGTTTTAATCCTCGTGCTACAAATATGAATTCCTCTCTGTCCATAGGAACAAATCCCCAGTTTTCACTCCATGCATCGTTGTAGATTTCCATAGCAAGGTCAACCAGAATTGAAAAATCCTTTTTTCTCATTTTTCTGGTTTCAGCTTTTGTATCCTTCTTTATGTTTTCACACACCTCAATAAGGGCTCCTGGAATTGGCTTTGCGTCAATTCTGAAAGCGAGTAGGTCCTTTGCTTTTGTGTATCCAAGTGAGGTTATGAGGTCAAGGTAATATGGTGGATTATAGGTCATAAGGACAACAGGCGGTGAATCAAATCCCTGGACGAGGAGACCGCATTCATGGTTCGTGGAAAAGTTAAACGGACCCCTTATGATTTTCATTCCTTTGCCAGCCGCGAAGGCATAGACTCTCCGGAAGAGTTCGGAGGCTACATCTTTCTCATTCACGCATTCAAAAAATCCGAAATGACATGCTTTTTCATTGTGATATTCGTTAAATTTCTTGTCAATAAAGGGGATGATGATGCCGAGCGGTTCACCATTTTCTTCTGCAACAATAAATTCATATTCAGCATGTTTGAAAAACGGATTTCTTTCAGGGTCAAGAAATTCCTTTCTTTCAATTATCAGGGGGTGGACAAAGTTTTCATCCTTTTCGTAAATCCTACTTAACATCCTGAAATAGGCTTTTAACCATTTTTTGTGATTCACTTCTTTTACTTTCATTTTTACCTCCTTTTTATTATTCCTTTTTTTACCCCTTCAATTAAACTTCTAAATTTTTCAAGGAATACCTGTTGGGAAAACCTTTCAGAGTGCTTTCTTATGATGAGGGGGTCAAATTCCCTTACATTTTTTTCAAATGTAAAGACTGCCTGGATGATGGATTCCGGAGTCTGTTCGCAGAAAAATATACCCGTGGGTTTTTCGTTTTTTGAATCTAACGGAATTACTGTATCCAGAATTCCTCCTTTCCCATAAGCAATAACAGGCTTTCCACATGCCATTGCTTCAACAGGGGCTATTCCGAAGTCCTCAACCCCTGGTAAGATGAACGCTTTGCAGTTTTGAAAAAGGGATTTCATCTTTTCAAAATTCACCCATCCTAAATACTTTATGTTTTCTTTTCCCTCTGAGAGTTTTTTTATCTTTTTCTCTTCCTGTCCGCTTCCCACTATTACAAGGTTTTTTTTCATTTTTGAAAATGCTTCTATTGCAAGGTCTATTCTTTTATATGGAGCCAAAGCACTGGCTATAAAATAAAAATCATCAGAATTTTTCTTAAGGTCAAATTTATCGGTTAAAACAGGAGGATGTATAATGATAGAATCCCTTTCATAGAATTTTTTTATTCTCTCTGAAACATAGGTAGAAATGGCTACGAAAAGGTCAACCCTTGATGATGAGGCATAATCCCATTCTCTGAGACTCTTTGCAAAAAAGTTTATGATTGATTTTTTTATCATCCCTGAGTTTCCAAAATAATCTTCAAATAAATCCCAGATATATCTCATTGGAGAAAATGTATAAGAAATATGGAAGGAATTGGGCTCTGGAATTATTCCTTTTGCTACGCAATGGCTTGAACTTATGATGAGTTCATATCCTTTTAGATGAAAACTTTCAACAGCATAAGGAAATAATGGGAGCATAAATCTATAGAATTTTTTTCTAAGAGGAAAATTTTGAAGAAATGATGTAAATATAGGATGTTTTTCAATTTCTTCAGAGACGCTTCCTTTATCGTGAAAAAGTGTAAATATCGGAGCAGAGGGGAATTCCTTTAGCATTGTTTCAAGGACGATTTCACCACCTCTCATTCCATTGAGCCAGTCATGAACGAAAGCAACTTTCATGTTTTAATTTTATACCTTCAAAGGTCATAATGTCAAAGGCTATTTATTAAAAAATATGAGATTTAGCATCTTGCCATTTGACCCTCTTCTAAAAGAGTGAAAATTTGTATTGCATATAGTACATATATCAATAACCTCAATTTTATTTACTCCCTCTTTCTCGCACTGATTCTTCGCTATTCCTTTTAGGTCAAGATAAAAATTCTGATTCCTTTTTTCAATAAACCTTTCGTATCCCATTTCTTTAAAGGAGGTTAAAACATCCTCTTTTACTTCATAACAGCATATGCCCGCTGATGGTCCTATGGAGACAAAAATTTCTTCAGGAGGAATTTTATAATAATCGGAAGCCTCTTTTATTGCCTTTCTTACTATTTCTTCTTTAAGTCCTTTCCATCCAGCATGAACTGCTCCCACTGCTTTATTCCCCGCTCTCATCAAAAGCGGAACACAGTCCGCTGTCAGAATTCCTGTACATTTATGAGATGTAAAAATGCCATCTGATGCCCGGGAAGGCTCTTCCTCAAACACGATGGATGAGGTGTGTTCCTGAATTGGTAGAAGGACAGAATTTCTGTCAATTTTAAAATGCCTTTCAAGGTAGTCCCATCCGTTTGATGTTTTTTCGAAGTTAAAATTCAGTTCCCCGCCACAAAAGAAAATAGCCTTTGCAGGAAGTAAAAATGATGATTCAAGGAATTTCAATTTCCTCGCCGAAGAGATATTTACATGCGGCAAGAAATGTGGGAGGGGGTTCAACTTTGAAGGTCATTTCCTTCAGAGTAGTTGGGTGTATAAATGAAAGGGAATAGGAGTGAAGGAGAATTCCACCATATCCATTCATAATTTCTGAAAATCCTTTGTCATCTTTTAAAATTTTAGCACCACCATAAAGAGCATCGCCTATTACAGGCATTTTTTCGCTTGAAAGATGGACCCTTATTTGATGGGTCCTTCCGGTCAGTGGATTCACAAGCAGAACAAGATATTTCTCTTTTCTTTTCAGAATTTTCCAGTTTGTTATTGCCTCTTTTCCTTCATTTTCAGCAATGCACATTTTTATTCTGTTTGTTGGATGTCTTGTTATATTTTTGTTTATAATTCCTACTTTGGGTAAATTGTCAGTTCCAGTTACGGAACAGGCAATGTATGTTTTTTTGGCCGATTTGTTTTTGAACTGTTCTGCTAAATGATTTCTTGCCCTGTAATTTCTTGCTACCACCATTACACCTGATACCTCTCTGTCAAGCCTGTGAACTATTCCCGGTCTTACCTTATCCATTTTTAGGATTTCTTTGTATCTGTAAGCGAGGGCATTAGCGAGGGTATCTTTTCTGTGTCCTATGGCAGGGTGAACAGTCATTCCAGCTGGCTTGTTTACGACAACAATGTCTTGATCTTCATAAATTATGGGAACCTCAATGTCCTGCGGTTCCACCTTCAACTCCTCCCTTGCCTCCTCATTGATTTCTATTTCTATTACATCCCCCTTTTTTAGAAAAATAACTCCTTTTTCTGCAATTTTCGAGTTAAAGAAAACAAATCCTGCATCAATAAGAAGTTTGATTTGACTTCTTGTGAGGTCAGGGTTTTTGTCTCTTAAAAATATATCAAGTCTTTCCCTTTCTCCATCAAAAAGGAATTTCCTTTTCTCCATCATCTCTCGTTTTTTTCTTTCTCTCAGCCACTTCTAAAATTTTAGGAATGGATAATCTCGCCGCCTCCACGCCCTTTGTGTAACAAAATTCAAATTTTGATACATCTCCCGGATGAACATTTCCTATATCAGGTGTTATGATTATGTCTGCATATTTCAACTGCATTTTTTTTAGGTATTCCCTTGTTATAAAATTTGTTCTCATAATGATATTTATTCCCGTAGAAAATTCCGCTTCTTCTTTTATTTTTGGAGAGATGTCCACTGCTATTATAATATCCAGTTTTTCTTTAAGGAGAGGAATTATTGGAACAGGATATAGCCACCCTCCATCTACGAGCAACATCCCGTTTATTTCCACAGGCGGAAAAATTCCTGGAATGGCAGAACTTGCCATTACAGCCTTTTTTAAAGAACCACTTTTTATGTAAACTCCCTTTCCGCTTTTTACATCAACAGCAGTTGTAATAAATGGAATTTCAAGAGATTCTATCTCACTGTCTTCTATCAACTCTTCCATAATAAGTTCGTACTCTTCAGTTTTCACAACCGCTCCTTTTGTTATAGCAGTTCCATAGAAAATTCCTTTCAACACAGCATCTTTTAGTTTCTTTGTAAAAGGTACAGAATCTTCGGTTCTTAAAAGAAAACTGAATTTTTCCTTTTCATTTGCCAGTTTATATATGCTTACGCTCAATTTTTTAAAAATCTCTTTTGCGGAGGGATTACTTGCATAATTTCCTCCCACAATTGCTCCAGCACTTGTTCCAGCAATTTTTGTTATTTTAATTCCCTCTTCCTCAAAGACACTGAGAATTCCGAGATGAGCAGCTCCTCTTATTGCTCCACCTCCCAGTGCCAAACCAAGTTTTATATTTTTTAAAATTTTTTCAGGGCTTCTTTTTTTCATTTATTCTTTTGATATATCCCTCTACTACCGTTTCTACTGGAAGGGAAAGCGCCCTCGCATACTCTTTAAGGATGCCCTTAAGATAGGGTAGAGGGGGTAATAGCTCTATATTTTCCTCTTCAATAGCATTTATTATTTTTAAAGTTATGCAGGATTTTAATGAAAATTCTTTTTGGCTCATTTTCATCCTTTCTCTTTCTTCTTTTAAAAATCTACCAGATATTTCATCAGAAATTTTTTTGATTTCTTTTTTTTCTTCAAACTTTATGAAGGCTTCCTTTTTCCATATAAGATATGTATCATAAAAGAAACGAGCCTTTTCATCGGTGAGAATTTCGTAGGCTTCTTTAAGAAATTTCAAGAACATTTCTTTTTCTCCTTCCTCCATTGTTGGTCCAAATTCACCTTCTCCCTCTATTATTTTTAAATAGGACTTAAAAGCAGATTCTACCTCTTCTTTTGTTGCTTCTGGGTCAAGGTTTAAAAGACTGTAGTAGTTTTTAAAGAACCATTCCCTCATTGGATGGTTTTAGGTTCTCAATGAACTCGTGAAAGGCCCTGAATAAAATTGTAGGATGAACTTTTTTGGGCAATGGCTCTCCGCCGTTGAAAATTGGTTTTAAACCCTCAATGTAGACTACGGAACCGATGCATTTCATTTCTACTCCAAGTCCAAGCTTTGCCTGCTTTTTCACAATGTCTCCAACTACCAAATCCTTTTCATCTCTCACGAAGTTAACAATAACATCCCATTTAGTTTCCGATATTTCCTCAACTATTTTTGTGCATTCTTCGTTTGGATATAAAAGAAGATACCTTATTATTTCTGCTGGATATCTAAAATTGGTTATGCTTATTTCTTCATCAGTGAAATGGATTTTATACTTTCTCCACAATCTCTCAACCTTTCTATAAAAAGCACATTTTAAAAACCTGAGGGCGTTTTCAACAGATGCTGCATCTGGCGTGACAACAACTAATCCTCTATTGGCGGATGAAAAAATGTCAAGGGTAAAAAGGTGGGTGCCCGCTCCAAGGTCTATTATAACAAGGTCAAACGGTAAATAACGAATCTGTTTGATAAATTTTTCTCGTAATCCGCTGTTCAGACTCATGCTTTTGTATAACTTTCTTATTCCAGGTATGGAATATAAATTTGGGATACCTGTTTCCTTTATGAATTTATCAACTGACTTTTCCGCTCCACTAAAAAATTCGTCCAGAGAATCGTTTATCGGTTTCATTCCGAGAAAAGTGAGAAGATTACCACCCACAAAATCCATGTCAACCAGAATTGTTTTTAATCACT
>JBBIVP010000012.1:2190-10689 GCA_037439705.1 bacterium | reverse complement strand
CCCTTTTCAGCAGCATAAATTCCAAGCGCAACTGCTATAAATGTTTTTCCGACCCCTCCCTTTCCCCCGCCTATTGCTAAGGTAATGGGATTTTCCCTTTTGTCAGTCATTATCAAGCTCTGTATTCCAATAAGCAGCATCAACAAGGTTGAAGAAAGGTGCCCATTCCTCATATTTTAAATTTTCTGCTTTTAGCATATAGATGGGCGACCATCTTGGTTTCTGTGGTTTTCTTATCAATTGCATACCTGCCTCTTCTGGAAGTCTTCCTCCTTTTTTTCTGTTACACTCAATACAGCTCAATACAACATTTGTCCAGGTTGTCTTTCCACCTCTTGACCTTGGTATTACATGGTCTATATTGAGGTCTTCTTTTGATAGAACTTTGCCGCAGTACTGACATATGTTTCTGTCTCTTAAATAGATATTGTACCGGGAGAACCTAACATGTCTTCTCGGGAGCCTGTCATAAGTTATAAGAACAATTACCCTCGGTACCTTTATTATTTTATCCACTGTTCTAATGCCTTCTTCACCGACTTCTACGGATAATTCAGACCAGCTTTTAAAATCAAAGAGTCTGAAATTTTTATCCATAGCACGGGCAATTCCTGCATAAAGAAGACACAATGCCCTTTTTACTGTTGTTATATGAACAGGAACAAATAGTTTGTTTAATACGAGAACATTAGAATTCAACACCATAGATTTTATTTTAACAATTTTTTTAAAAAAATCAACCGAATGTCCAGATTATATATTCACGAGATTTTACAATTTTAGAAGGGACGATACAGAGGTTTTAAACTGTGAATCGTTGGGATATTTCTATATCATCTGAAATTTTCCTTTGTAAAATTACTTTATAAAACTTTGTAAATCTTTCTCTTGCATATGTATATATTTTCACCCACTTTCGAATTCCCTAATGAAGGAAATATGCCCATTTTTTCAATTTTTAAGAAAGGAGTTTTCTGAGCTCATTTACAGAATCTATGTTACCCATTACGATAAGAACATCATCATCTTTTATTTTCATTTCCGATGGTGGATTGAATATATATTCTCCTCCCCTTGAAATGGCAACAAGTAGGAGGGATAAGTTCTTTTCTATTTCCTTCTTTATAACCTCTACCTTTTTTCCAACATAAGATGAGCGCCCCAGGACCTTTGCCTCTTCAACCCTTAATGTTGCATCTCCTGCTCTTAACATTTTGTCAAGAAATGAGACAACTGTTGGGCGTGAAAGCTCGGAAGCAATTCTTAATCCTCCTATTTTGTTTGGAGAAACAACCGCGTTTGCTCCAGCCCTTCTCATTTTTGTTTCATTATAATCGTCTACGCATTTTGTAACAATTCTTATTGAAGGATTTAAACTTCTCGCTGTTAGAACCACAAAAAGATTCTCTTTATCTGATGGTAAAGCGGAGGCTAATCCTTCTGCTCTCATTATTCCTGCTTCAAGGAGGGTAGCATCATGTGTAGCATCTTTCTGGAGCCAGTAAACATCCTCCATTGATGGAGGAGAAATGTCAATCACGACCACTTTGTACTTCAATTTTTTTAGTTCTTCTATTATGTGGATGCCTGTTCTTCCAGCACCACAAACTATGTAATGGTTCTCAAGTTTTTCCAGTTCCTTTTTCATTCTTCTGCTCCTTAAAATTTCTATTATTTTTCCTTCAACGAAAAGTAAACTCAAATTCGTTATGCTGTAAGCTAAAAGTCCTGAACCAGCAAGGATGAGAAGCATTGTATAAACCTTTCCCGCAGGTGAGAGCTCCCCCACTTCTCTGTATCCAACTGTGGCAAGTGTAATTATTACCATATATAGAGAATCAAGAACATTCCATCCTTCAATGAGCGTATACCCGATAGTTCCAATTGCTATTAAAAGAAAAAGGAGAGATAAAAGGGTGTATATCTTTTTTTTATAATCCATCAGTGAAATTTCCTCCCGGCTCTCAGAATTAGAAACAATTCTTCGTACTTTTCTACGATTTTCTCCCAGTTGTAAACCTCTTCTGCTCTCTTTCTTGCCTGCTCTCTGTATTTTTCAACAATTTCTGGATTTTGAAGAAGGAAATCAATTTTTTCTTTTAATTCCTCTGCGCCTTTCTCACCGTCAAAATAAAATCCGGCGTCCTCCACAACCTCTATATTAGCAGGATTTATGGAATTCACAAGCACACAATTCCCTGCTTTCATCTGTTCAACTAGAACGGGATGGGTTCCTCCAACTCCTGATGCAAGGACATATATGTAGGGATGGTTTGAGATTTCCATATAGTCATCTCCTACAAGGAAGCCAGTAAAAACCACCTTTTTGGGTGGAGGTATTTCTCCTGCCATTTTTTTCAATTCCTTCTTGTATTTTTCCATGTAAGGTGCATCGCCAACTATAACAAGGGGAAAAGAAGTGGTCTTTATTTTTTTGTATGCCTCAATAAGAAGGTGGGCTCCATTTTCTGGCACCAATCTTCCCACAAAAAGTATGTATTTTCTCGGCTCAAGTTCAAATTTTTTAAGGCATTTTGAAGGAGGAACATATCTCATCTCCGCTCCATAAGGAATCATAACGGTTTTTTTGCGGTATGCTGTGAGGTAATAATTTTCAACTGCCTTTGAGTCCGCAATCACCACATCAGGAAAAAGAGTTGCTATTCTTTCACTCATTTTAAGAAACCACCTTGCAAATTTTCCCCATTTTTCTCTCGTCCAGTCCTTTCCGTCCACATTCAGAACTGTTTTTGCTCCGTAAATTTTTGGGACAAACGAAAGGATGCTATTTCCAACACCGCATATATAAACTATGTCATAACCCATAAATGCTCCGTGAAGAACCGAAAGGAATGTGTGAACTATTGTATCTGTGTGTTTAAGTGGGATTGTTGGAAGTTTTATCAATTTCATTCCAAGGTATTCGCCCCTCATTTTTATGTGATGGCTTCTGTTGTAAACGAAAACCTTATGAGATTTTGAAAGTCTTTTTCCGGTTTGTTCAACAAAAGTCTCAAATCCACTGTAACCAGCCGGAACTCCTCTTGTTCCCATAAAGGCGATTTTGAGATATGTCCTTTCCTCCATTTTCCATAAAAACCACGGAAGGAGTTTAAAGAAATTCACCCTTTTCTTTTTCATTATTTCCCTCCTCCATCTGAGCGCTCGCGGAATGAGTGAAAAAATCTCTCTGAATGCCTTAAGGGAGGTTCTTTCAAACAGAAGGAGGTATATGATAATTCCTATATCCCTTATAAGTGATGGGAAGAGAATGGTAAGAAATAAAGGAATTGTTTGATTTTTTATCCTCATCAAAAATCTATTCTTTACTGAATGCATGTTTATAAATGGCGGTAAATCCTTTCTTTTTCCAGGGAACACTCTCCTTCGGTGAAACCCGATTGCCGATGGAACATATAAAAATTTCCAGCCCAGAAGCTGAGCCCTCCAGCACAGGTCTGCATCCTCTCTGTATGCAAAAAATGATGAATCAAAATACTCCCCTTCAATTTTTAAATCTTCAAGCATTTCCCTTCTGAACAGCGCAGCAGCTCCACTCACTCCAAAAACATAAACCTCTTTATCATATTTTTCAGGGTCATCACCCTGACCCCTGTCAAAATGCCTTAAAAACGGCGAAAAAAATATTCCTGATGAATCAATTTTTTGACCATCTTCTCTGAGCAGTTTTCCACATACTCCTCCTGCTTCGGGATGATTTTTTAAGGTTTCAAAAAGTTTTTCTATAAAATCTTCTTTTAGAATGGTATCAGGATTTAAAAGAAGTAGGAACTTGCCGGATGAGAGGTTTATACCCTGATTGACCGCATGAGCAAATCCGAGATTTTGAGAATTTTTGATGATTTTCACCTCTGGGAAATGTTTTTTTATGAGGTCAATTGAATTGTCCTGTGAGTTATTATCAATCACAATAATTTCAATTTCTTTATATGTTTGAGATAAAAGTGATGGAATAAGCTTTTCAAGGTCATTTTCGCTGTTATAGGTTACTATAATAACTGATACCTTATTGGGATTCATCAATATTTTTTGAAAGGATATATGCTGTCAATGATGAAAATCCGAATCCCATGGACCACGAAAACGGGTCCACATTTGAAATTATCATTCCACATGCAAAAAGGTTATCAAACTTTTTGTTTTCATCAATATATACTCTCATTTTTTCATCTATTTTCAACCCGATAGAAAAAATTCCCTGTGAATGGAGCGGATGAGGATTTGTAAGAAGTACGCTGTGGTCTTTTGAAGTTTTTGAAGTGGTCAAAAATTTTCCGAGCCAGTCTTTTATTCTTTCTCCTCTGAAATTCATTCCACCACCGAGAAATTTTCCCGTAGAAATAATAAATACATCTCCTTTAACCTCCCTTCCGGTATCTGTAATAGCCTTTATAACCCTCCCGTTTTTTATTTCCAGTTCAATCACTTCTTCCTCAATTATTTCCACTCCATTTTTTGTCATCATTTCAATAGCAGAATCTTTTAACCAGATTCCGTTGAGGGATTCAAAAGTAGGAAGAAATTCCATCACAAATTTTGGCTTTCCGTAATCTCCACAGAATATAGGGGGAAGGAGAAAATTTTCATTTCTTTCCTTTGTGATAGAAATCAATAGAGTTTTCACTTCCGGGTCTTTAAGTGTTTCATAATAGCTTTCAAGAGAGCCTTTTACCTCAATAAGTTGAAAATCACAGTGCGTCCACAAGTTTATAATTTCCACCACCTGTTTTGCCTTTCTTCCAATGAAATTAGAAGGGAGAACGACGATTTTCTCTTTGAGATTTTCAAATTCTTCCATTGATGCCACCCATTTTAAAGCTCCCCAGCTTTTTTTAGAATTACCCATATCTGAGATATAATGGTAAAATTTTTCATTTCCTTTTACAATTTTAAAAAACGGATATATTGAATTTATAGCCTCAATACCTTCCCTGATAATTTCCCTTTTTTTATTTGTAATTTTAACAAGAATGTGTTCCGGATAATTTTTAACAAGGGAGGAGAGCGCTTCCTCAGGAGTGGATGGATTTTCAGAAGGAGGAATAAAAAGGTCAAATGCTCCGGATGAAAAAGCCAAATTCCATTTAGTTGTAATGAGAGTAGTGCTTTTCCCCTTTTTTGAGAAAAGGAGTGAAGCGGTTACTCCTGCGGGTCCTCCTCCTATGATTACCACATCCTTCATCCTGCCACCTTTCTGAAGGAAAGATGGTGAATGGGTTCAAAATGAACTTTCTCACCGCAGAGATATTTCATCACAACCTCTATTTCTTCTGGATATGGAATAGAGCCAACCCCTGGTGCTCTTCCATAAAAGTAAACTTCTTTCCCATTTTTGTTAAACATCATCACATCCTCAACCATCTGACCTGTATTCATTTCAACAACGAGAAACTTTTTACATTTTTCAGATGCTTTTTTAATTGATTCTTCAGTAAATGGGAAAAGGGTTATAGGTCTTATCATTCCAACTTTATATCCCGCTTCCCGGAGTGACGCACAGGCCGATTTCAATATCCTTGCTGCAAACCCAAAAGCAACACCAACTACTTCCGCGTCATCTACCATAAACTCTTCTACCATAGTATCTTCTTTCTTTAATTTTTCGTATTTTTCGTGAATCCTCCATATCTTTTTTTCAAGTTCCAATTCTCCCAGATGAAGTGTTTTTAAAACCCTTTGCTTTCTTCCTTTTGCTCCTGTTAATGCCCAATTTTTTTCAATTTTTTTTATTTCAGGTGGAATCAACTCAACTGACTCTTTCATCTGTCCCAGGGCTGCATCTGAAAGGAGTAAAGCAGGATTTCTGTATTTATCAGCTAATTCAAAGGCTTTTATTGTCAGATAATACATCTCGGAAACAGATGCAGGAGCAAGAACAATTGCCCTGTAGTCCCCATGTCCTCCTCCCCTTGTTGCCTGAAAGTAATCTCCCTGAGAAGGAGAAATACCTCCCAGACCCGGACCACACCTTGATATGTTCACAATAACTCCTGGAATTTCGCTTCCTGCTATATAGGATATTCCTTCCTGTTTTAAGGAAATACCGGGTCCAGACGATGAAGTCATAGCCCTTGCTCCTGTCGCTGCTGCTCCCATAAGCATGTTTATTGAAGCTATTTCGCTTTCTGCTTGGATAAAAACCCCTCCGACCTTTGGGAGTTCCCTTGAAAGATATTCAGGAATTTCGTTTTGAGGGGTTATAGGATAACCGAAATAAAATCTACATCCTGCATCTATCGCTCCCCTTGCAACCGCAATTGTCCCCTTTATCAGCTCTTTCATTCTTCCTTCCACACTTCAATAGCTACATCCGGACACATATTGGAACATATAGCACAAGAAGTGCACTTTTCTTCATCAAAAAACACAGCATAGTAATAGCCTTTCTGGTTGAACTTTTCGCCTATTTTCAAACATTTCTTTGGACAATAATGAACACAGAGTTCACACCCTTTACATCTTTCAATATCTATTATTACCTTTTTCTTCCTTATTTCTTGCACATTCTAAAATTCTCATATCTTTGAGAAAATTTCAATAAAACCCAGTTATTTTGGGTTCTGGAGAAAATTTGGAGTTTCATATTTTTATTTTGACAAAATTTGTTGTTGAAAAGGTGTATAAAGGGCGCCAGCAATTGCACCTGTCATAAGACAGGCAAGAATGGCAGAAAATAAGCTCCTAAAACCAAGCCCAGCAATATCTTTTGCTCTGCTCGGAGCGATAGCAGAAAGTCCTCCAACAAATATGGCAAGGGACGCGATATGGGCAAATCCACATAGAGAATAAACGGTTATTACTATGGTACGCGGATCGCTGATGATTCCTGATGAAATGTATTGATTGAGGTGTTGATATGATACCAGTTCAGTGAGAATGTTTCTTTCTGCAAGGAGTGTGGAAACAGCTGGAATGTCTTTAAGAGGAATCCCGAGCATAAATGATATTGGATAATAGATGTAGGAAAGAATTTTTTCTATTGATAATTCAAGTTTTAAATTCAAAATGGTTCCCACCAGGTCTCCCACAGCCCCAACAAACCAGTTTAACATCGCTAAAAGGGCAAGGGATGAAAGAAGAAGGGCAACAATTCCAACACACAATTTTACACCCTCATTTGAACCAATTATTACAGCCTCAACCCAGCTTTTAGGTTTTTCATAGTAGGTTTCAACAACTTTACCCAGAGTGAGAGGTTTTCCGTCCTCAGGATAAAGGAGTTTTGATATTACAATGGCTGCTGGAGCGCTGAGGATGGAAGCAGAGACAAGATGTCCAGCTATGGTGGGAAATGTGTCCTTCAAAATTCCCACATAAAGAGCCATAACCGTTGATGCAATTGTTGCCATTCCCGCTGTGAGGACGGTGCAGAGTTCTGAAAGGGTCATTTTTTCTATATAGGGTCTTATCGTGAAAGCAGATTCAATTCCGACAAATATATTGCTTGCTGTGCAAAGTGATTCCGCTCCACTCACTTTCATAAGTTTTGTAAATATGTAGCTGAAGAGTTTTATTATTTTTTGCATAATTCCGAAGTAATAAAGAAGGGACATGAGGGCGGAGAAGAATATTACCAGGGGAAGAGCTTGAAAGGCGAGAATGAATCCGATAGAAGTTTCTCCGGAGGGTCCTGTCTGTCCAGGAGAGATGGAAAGAACCCCGAACACGAAATATGTTCCAGCGGTGGCAAAGGATAGAAGTTTTACTACCAGCGAATTTATCCATGAAAATATGATGGCACCCCAGGGAAAGTAGAATATAAAAAAAGCGAAAATGAGTTGCAGAGAAATTCCCCAGAAGATAGCCCTCCAGTTGAGATTTCTGCGATTTTTTGAGAAAAGCCACGCTAAAAAGGCAAAAAAGAAAATTCCAGCAAAACTCAATAAATTATGGTAAATTTTCATTCTTCTATTACTATAGCCAGTTCCGCTTTGCTTTCTACTACCTCCGCTGACCTTACATAGATTTTTTTTACCTTTCCGTCCACAGGACTTCTTATTTCGTTTTCCATTTTCATTGCTTCCATCGTCAGAATTGGCTGGGATTTTTTAACAGGTTCTCCTTCTTTAACAAATATCTTTGCAATTTTTCCGGGCATTGGAGCTCTTATAATATGCTCTCCCCTTTTTTCCGCCACCTCTTTTCTTGATGTGATTGAAAATCTTTTCAGGTCATAAACAAAAACATCTTTTGAAACATTTCCTACATATATCCTGTATCCCTCATTTTCTTTTTCTATCTCTGCTTCAAACGGTTTTCCATCTATTATGAAGCTATAAACATATTTATTTATTTTTTCATAATCTACCAGAATTCTTCTATCTCCCATAAAGATAACAATTTTTCCATTCTCTTTTTGCACTTTGAGTTGGAATTCTCTGCTTTCAACTTTTACATAAACATTTTTTTCATAAGCGTTTAACAACTTCCATCCTCCCTGCGATTTTCCATTTTGAAATGTTCTGTGTTTGTTGAGCT
>JBBIVP010000012.1:0-2180 GCA_037439705.1 bacterium | reverse complement strand
ATTTTTTTTCTTTCTGTTTCTTCCATATATTTTATTGTTGCAGAAATGACAAATTTTTCAATATCCTCTTCTTTCTCTTCCAGTCCTTTAAAGGTTTCATCTATGAATTTTGTCCAGTATTTTCCTTCCCGAAAAGTGCGCTGGTTCAGAAGCCATAGGTGAAAAGGAATGTTTGTTTGAATTCCTCTTATCTGTAATTCCGATAGTGCTCTTTCTGCTTTTATGAGGGCTTTATCCCTTGTTTCATCCCATACTATTACCTTCATAAGGATTGGGTCATAGTAAATTGGAACTTCATATCCTGGATACACTCCTGTATCTACCCTTACTCCAAATCCCCCGGGCAGTCTTAAATCTCTGATTAATCCCGGAGAAGGTGCAAAGTTATTGTAAGGGTCTTCAGCATATATTCTGAATTCAAAAGCATGTCCAAGCCTTTTTATTTCCTCCTGGTTTAAATCAAACCTTTCTCCCCATGCTACCTGAAACTGTTTTTTAACAAGGTCTATGCCTGTTACCCGTTCAGTTATGGGGTGTTCAACCTGAAGCCTTGCATTTACTTCAAGGAAGTAAAAATTCTCACCTTCAACCAGAAATTCCACTGTTCCCGCATTTACATATCCAACTGCCTTTGCCATTTTTACTGCTGATTCAACGATTTTTTTCCTCAAAGTATCATCTATGCCCGGAGATGGACTTTCTTCCACTATTTTTTGATGTCTCCTCTGAATGGAGCAATCCCTCTCCCACAGGTGTAACACATTTCCAAAGGAATCTCCTATTATCTGAACCTCCACATGTCGAGGTTTTAGAATAGCCTTTTCAATATAAAGAGAGGGATCTCCAAATGCTGCTTTTGCTTCAGATGATGCAAGTCTGAAAGCACTCTCAAGTTCATCTTCAGAGTTAACCAGTCTCATACCTTTACCCCCGCCTCCTGCCCTTGCTTTCAACATAATTGGGAAGCCTATTTTTTTTGAAAATTTCTTTGCTTCATTCACATCAGAAACAGGGTTCTCCGAGCCGGGAATTATTGGGATGTTATTTTCTCTTGCTGTTATTCTTGCCTCCACTTTATCCCCCATTTTCTTCATGGTTTCAGGAGATGGTCCAACAAATATTATTCCATTTTTTTCGCATTCTATGGCAAATTCTTCATTTTCGGCAAGAAATCCGTATCCCGGATGAATTGCTTCTGCTCTGTTTTTTTTGGCTATCGTTATGATTTTTTCAATGTTCAAATAGGTTTCTTCTGAAGTATTTCCGAAAAGGGGATAAGCCTCGTCTGCATACCGGACATGAAGGGACTTTCTGTCACAATCAGAGTAAACCGCAACAGTTTTTATTCCTATTTCTTTTGCAGCTCGCATAATTCTTACTGCTATTTCTCCCCTGTTTGTTATTAATAACTTTTTAAATTTTTTACAGCGGGATGTTCCCATGTTTTTTAGGTGGATTTGTCAATCTTTTGTTTTTCAGCATTTCAAGAGCAGTTATGATTTTCCATCGTGTTGTTTCAGGATATATTACTTCATCTATATATCCCATTTCAGCAGCTTTCCATGGATTCGCAAATTTTGCTCTGTAGTCTTCTATAAATTTCTTTCTCAATTCTTCTGGATTTTGTTCGGTTTCTAACTGTCTTCTGAAAATGATGTTTACCGCTCCCTCAGGTCCCATAACAGCAATTTCAGCAGTGGGATAGGCGTAATTAATATCTCCTCTTATATGTTTTGAACTCATAACATCGTATGCTCCTCCGTAAGCCTTTCTCGTAATAATTGTTATTTTGGGAACCGTTGCTTCACAATAAGCGTAGAGAAGCTTTGCTCCGTGTTTTATTATTCCGCTCCACTCCTGATGTGTTCCGGGAAGAAAACCTGGAACATCTACAAAGGTAATGATGGGAATGTTAAAACAATCACAAAATCTCACGAATCTCGCCCCTTTTATGGATGAATCAACATCTAAACATCCTGCAAGCACTGCTGGTTGATTCGCTACAATTCCAACAGGATACCCGTTCATCCTTGCAAATCCCACAACGATGTTTTGAGCGTAGTCTTTATGAACCTCAAGAAATTCTCCTTCATCCACTACGAGTTTTATCAGTTCCACTATATCGTATGGCTGAGTCGGGTCTTCTGGAACGATTGTTTTCAATCCTTCTTCTTCCCTTC
>JBBIVP010000011.1:21117-22475 GCA_037439705.1 bacterium | reverse complement strand
AAATCCCTTTCAATCCTGGGTGGAACGGGGCTCCTTGAGGAAATATACAATTATATAAGAGAAAGATTTAAATACATGTTTATCGGAGATGGAATTCCTGTGGAAATAGTGGATGCTTTTCTTGAGGTTGATGAAAATTTTTTGAGAGTAAGTAGAAAGATATATGTTTTTTATAACTTTTCTCAGAAAAGCCCTGATTCTGCTGAAGCAATAATTACAGGTTATAAAAGGCTTCAAAATATTCTTGATAGTGCTAAAGGTGTATTGATACCAGAGAAACCATCTGAAGAACTTTTTGAAAAGGAGGAAGAGAGAGAACTCTGGAAAGTCTCTTTTGACTGGAATTCAAAACTTGACGAACTTATAGAAAGGGAAGAATTTGAAAAAGTTTTTGATTATTATGCAAAAATTTCTTATATTCTGGACAGGTTCTTCAAAAGGGTTTTTGTTATGTGCGAGGATGAAAGGATAAGGACAAATCGCCTTTCCCTTATAAAATTTGTGCTTAAGCAATACAGAAAGATAGCAGATTTTTATAAAATACCAACAAAAAAATTTACAGGAGGTTCATAGATGAAGAATTACATATACTTTTTTGGAGGAAAGCAGACAGAAGGAAGGGCAGATATGAAATGGCTTCTTGGTGGAAAGGGAGCCAATCTTGCAGAGATGGCTCGTCTTGGAATTCCTGTTCCACCGGGTTTTACCATAACCACCGAGGCATGCAAACTTTTTTACAAAAATAAAAGGAAGCTTCCCAACGAGATATGGAAGGGAATTCAGAAAGCGATGCAGAAGCTTGAAAGAATAGTTGGGAAAACCTTCGGGGACCCCAAAAATCCACTTCTTGTTTCTGTTCGTTCAGGAGCACCTTTTTCCATGCCCGGAATGATGGATACAATTCTCAATCTCGGTTTGAACGACGAAACTGTTAAGGGACTTGCAGAGCGCACAAATAATAAAAGGTTCGCTTATGACTGCTACAGGCGATTTATATCCATGTTTGGTGATGTGGTTCTCGGGGTGGAAAAGGAGGAGTTTGAAAATGTGCTTAAACTTTTTAAAGAGAAGAAGGGAGTTAAGAGGGATATAGACCTTCCTGCGTCAGACCTTGAGGATATAGTTGAAGAATATAAAGGGATAATTAAGAGATCTGGTCATACATTTCCGCAGGATCCTTATGCACAGCTGAAAATGGCAGTGGAAGCGGTTTTCCTTTCATGGGACAATGAAAGGGCCATATTTTACAGGAAGCAAAACAAAATTCCAGATGATATAGGAACAGCAGTGAACATCCAGACAATGGTATTTGGGAACATGGGAGAGGATTCAGCAACAGGTGTCGGTTTTACAAGAGA
>JBBIVP010000011.1:0-21107 GCA_037439705.1 bacterium | reverse complement strand
ATACCTGCCAAATGCTCAGGGCGAGGATGTAGTGGCGGGAGTAAGGGATCCGCTCCCCATAACTGAATTACAGAAAACTCTTCCCAACGCATATGCAAAACTATCAAAAATTGCTGAAAAATTAGAAAAGCACTATAAGGATATGCAGGATATAGAATTTACTATAGAGAAAGGGAATCTTTACCTTCTTCAGACAAGGGTTGGTAAAAGGACAGCAAAAGCTGCAGTTAAAATGGCAGTGGATATGGTCAATGAAAAACTCATAACAAAAGAAGAGGCAATAATGAGGATAGACCCTTCTGAGATAAATCAACTTCTTCATCCGGTGTTCAAAAGAGGGGCTGAGAAAAACTTTAAGCTCATAGCAAGAGGGCTCGGAGCCTCTCCTGGAGCCGCAGTTGGAAAGATAGTTTTTGACCCAGCAAGGGCTGTTGAACTTTCTTTAAAAAACGAAAAAATAATTCTTGTAAGAAAAGAGACCTCTCCTGATGATATTCATGGAATGGAAGCAGCGACGGGAATTCTTACAGCAAAGGGTGGTGCAACATCTCATGCAGCGGTTGTAGCAAGACATAGGGGGAAACCCTGTGTTGTTGGTGCTAAATCGGTAAGCAATAAAGAGATGGTAATAGACGAGATAAGAAAGCGGCTTGTAGTGGATGGCAATGTTCTTGAGGAAGGGACATTTATTTCTATAAATGGTGAAACAGGAGAAGTATATCTTGGAGAGATTCCTACTGAATCCCCGGCTATTACTAATGAATTTGGTACATTTATGAAATGGTGTGATTCAATAAGGAGGCTCGGTGTTCGGACAAATGCTGATACACCGGAGGACGCAGAAAAAGCGAGGAAATTTGGAGCAGAGGGAATTGGGCTTTGCAGAACAGAGCACATGTTCTTTCAGGAAGGAAGAATAGAAATAATGCAGAAGATGATTATGGCAAGTAATACTTCTGAAAGGGAAAAATATCTTGCACAGCTCCTTCCTTTTCAAAAAGAAGATTTTTATGAGATTTTGAGGATTATGGATGGACTTCCTGTTACCATAAGGCTTCTTGACCCTCCTCTTCATGAGTTTCTACCAAAAAGGGAAGAGCTTATAAGAGAAATTACTGAACTCAAGCATACAGGAGGTGATTCAAAAATTGTTAAAGAAAAGGAGGAAATTTTAAACAGGGTTGAAGAACTTTATGAATTCAATCCGATGCTGGGGTTGAGAGGATGCAGGCTCGGAATTGTTTATCCGGAAATCACGAGGATGCAGGTTAGGGCTATTTTTGAAGCAGCCTGCCAGCTTTACATAGATGGAGCAAATCCAGTTCCAGAAATAATGGTCCCACTTATAGGGTCAGAAGAGGAAATGAAGCATCAGAGGTTTCTTATAGAGGAGGTTGCGAAAGAGGTATTCAGAGAGAAAAAATGTAAGGTAAAGTTTAAAATTGGAACAATGATTGAAATTCCAAGGGCAGCACTGGCGGCTGATAAAATTGCTAAATACGCTGAATTCTTCTCATTCGGTACAAATGACCTTACCCAGATGACATACGGATATTCAAGGGATGATGCAGGGAAATTTATTCAGGTTTATATGACCACATCTACCAAATGCAGGTATTGTGGAACAGAACTTACAAAGGAATTGAAATGTCCCCACTGCGGAAGGGAGTATGAGGAAAAGCCCGAGAACATTCTTAAAATTGACCCATTCCAAACAATAGATTCCAATGGAGTGGCTGAGTTGATGAGAATAGCGGTTGAGAAGGGGCGCTCAACGAGAAAGGACTTGAAAATTGGAATATGTGGTGAGCACGGTGGAGACCCGGAGTCCATAGAGATATGTGAAAAATTAGGACTTGATTATGTGAGCTGTTCGCCGTTCAGGGTTCCCATTGCGAGGGTTTCCGCTGCAAGGGCAGTTGTTAAGAAAAAACTTAAGAAAGTGGAGTTTGACAAGTAATTTTGTCCTTAAAAGACCGAATGTAGTTTTTAAGAAAAACTAAATCTTCTTCATCAAATTCTTTCCACCTGCAGGGAAGAATGGTATTGTTGTGAAATAATGGTTCTTCTTGTATTGGAAACGGACTTATTTTCACTGCTTCTTCCCACATAGAAGTTTGAGGAATGGGTGAGTATTCAACTATTTTTGGATATGCTCCTACATCAAATACATACTCAATCGTCTTTTTAACGCTTTCCGCTGTTTGAAATGGAAGTCCTGCCATTATATACACCCCTATTTCCGCTGGTTTAAAACCGGCTTTATGAAGATTTTTTACAGCCTTTTCAAATTCTTCGTTATAAATTTTTCCTCCGCTTTTCTTTTGAAAATCTTCCTCTGCTGATTCAAGACCTATAAAAATAGTTTTTGCTCCTGCAGATTTCAGGAGAAATGCAATTTCTTCATCAATAAATCTGCCATGAAGGGCGTTTGGAAAATGCAGATTAAAGTTCTTTTTTGAGTCCGCAATTTTCTTCAGCAGATTTTTTGTTCTGTCTCTGTGAAACAGAAAAGCATCGTCATAAAAAACCAAGTCGTATGTTCCAAATTTTTCTGAGGACATTGTTATATATTCAAACACCTGTTCAATTTCAAATTCCTGAAATTTAAAGAGGATTGGCGAGGCACAGTATGAACATCTGAAAGGACATCCTTTTGATGTAATTACAGGCACAAAGTCTCTTTTTTTGTAAAGGGAAAGGTCTGGAATGTACGATGGAGGATTTAATAGGTCTTTGCCAATTATTTGTGAAAGGAGTTTCATATTTTTTTCAATTTCACCACAGACGATGAAATCGGATTTCAGATTATTTTTTGCATGTTCAGGAAGAAGGGTTACATAGGTGCCTCCTGCGATTATTGGAGTGTTTGGAAAAACTTTTCTTATTGTTTCAACTGTTTCAATTCCTCCTGTATACCAGTAGGTCATCCTTACAGAGAGCATTATAAAATCGGGCTGGAAGTCTTTTTTTATGATTTCAAATGCCTTTTTTGCTTTCTCCTTCTGGACTCCGTACCTCTTGAATTTTCTTCTGAACCAGCTCAAAACCCCTGGTTTTTCAATTACGGTCTTTTCATAATGTCCCTTTCCAAATTTTCTTTTTGGAATTTTTGATGGCGTTTCATTTAAAAAATTTTCATCAAAGAATACATCGGTAAGGTCTATGAGCTTCGTTTCAATGCCATTGGATTTGAGAAAAGAACTCATGGCCAGCAATCCCAAGGGAGCACTCCAGAGGTCAAAGGCCGCAAAATCGTGTATCCATGGGTTAACAAGTAAGATTTTCATAAATTTTTGGGTTATATAATTCCGGGGTCTTTATATTCCCCAAATACTTCTTTAAGTGCGCTTATTATTTCTCCCTCAGTAGTATAAGCCTTTACTGCGTTGAAGATATAAGGCATTAAATTTTCATCTCCCTCCGCTGCCCGTCTCAATTCATCAAGGCATCTTCTTACCTGTTCATTGTTTCTTTCCTTCTTTACCTGATGGAGACTCCTTATCTGCCTTTCTTCAACTTCAGGAGGAATTCTCAGTATTGGAATCTCTATTTTTTCCTCAATTTGATATTTATTTACGCCAACTATAACCCTCTTTCCCTCTTCTACCTCTTTCTGATATCTGTATGATGCATCTGCTATTTCCCTTTGAGGAAATCCAATTTCAATAGCCTTTATCATTCCTCCCATTTCCTCTATTTTGTCAATGTATTTCCAGGCTTCTTCTTCCATTTTGTTTGTGAGATATTCTACATAATAACTTCCTCCAAGTGGGTCTATTGTATTCGTTACTCCAGATTCTTCTGCTATTATTTGCTGGGTTCTAAGTGCAATCATTACAGCGAGTTCTGTTGGAAGAGCGAGGGTTTCATCCATAGAGTTTGTGTGAAGGGATTGTGTTCCTCCAAGAATAGCTGCCAGTGCCTGTAAGGTAACCCTGATTATGTTGTTCATCGGTTGCTGTGCTACAAGGGTGCATCCTGCTGTCTGGGTATGAAATCTTAAAAGCCATGACAGAGGATTTTTTGCCTTAAATTTTTCTTTCATTATTTTCGCCCACATTCTTCTTGCAGCACGAAATTTTGCAATTTCTTCAAAGAAATCGTTGTGGCAGTTGAAAAAGAATGAAAGTCTGGGAGCAAATTCGTCAACATCAAGTCCGGCTTTAATCCCGGCTCTAACATATTCAATTCCGTCCGCAAGTGTGAATGCTAATTCCTGAACAGCAGTTGAGCCTGCTTCCCTTATGTGATATCCGCTTATGCTAATTGTATTCCACTTAGGCACATATTTTGAGGCATATTCAAAAATGTTAACAATTATTCTCATTGATGGTTCAGGAGGAAATATCCAAGATTTCTGGGCAATGTATTCCTTCAGTATATCGTTTTGAATGGTTCCACTTACCTTTTTTATATCCGCTCCCTGGTTTTCAGCCACTGAGATGTACATCGCAAAAAGGATAGCTGCAGGTGCATTTATTGTCATTGAGGTAGTAATTTTCTCAAGTGGAATTCCGTCAAAAAGGATTTCCATATCTTTTAAGGTGTCAACAGCTACCCCGCATATTCCAACCTCTCCTTTTGCTCTGGGATGGTCGGAGTCATACCCCATTATGGTTGGCATATCAAAAGCGACTGAGAGACCTGTTTGTCCCTGAGAGAGTAGAAAATGATACCTTTTGTATCTTCTGCTGTCCCGAATCCTGAGAATTGCCTCATTGTCCAGAGCCTCCCGCGGTACATTGTGGTGTAAATTCCGCGCGTGAACGGGTATTCCCCGGGAAATCCAAGGTCCCTCATATAATCTAAATTTTGAACCTCAAGTGGGGTGTATAGTGGTTTTATATCAATATCTGAAAGGTTCTTAAATAGTTTATTCAGTTCTTTTCCTTCACTGTACTTTTTTGTCCACTCTTCAAGGCATTTTTTTAATTTATCTTCCATTTTAATAGCATCGGGGCGAGCCGATTTGAACGGCCGACCACTCGCACCCCAAGCGAGTGCGCTAACCAGGCTGCGCCACGCCCCGTCTTTTTTATTTATATTTCACTTCTGGAATTTTATCAAGTTTTCGCAATAATGTCCTGATTGAAGATTTTTGTTGAATAATATGGAGAGAAATGATAAAAATCAAAAAATGAATGTGAAAATACTAAATTTTGTAATTTTGATCACAGGATTACCTCTTTTTTCTTATGCTTTTCAATCAGGAGGCACCGCAACCCTCACAGATAACCTTTTTAGAGGCGGAATTTTTCTTTCGTTTAACTGGAGGGAAGTTTCTGATGATGCAGAGTTTATTTCCATAGGAAGTCACCTCTTTCTGGGAATATCCCCTAAGAAATGGTTTTGTGGATATGTATTTGGAGGATTCAGCGATATGAAATTTGACGCAGAGAATTTTCATTCTCCACTTGGACCAAAGTTCGGTGCGGGAATAAAATTTTCTGTTTCTTCTGGAAGTTATGTTAGTTTGAACCTTGACGGACAGTTTGCATATCAGCACAATTCAGACGGACAAAGTCTTGACTATTATGAACTTCAATCCTTTTTAACCATTTCTTACAGATATGCTAATTTGTATGTGTACGGTGGATTGAGCGTTTCAGAGAGTTGGCTTGATTTTTCAGGTGGAAATAGTTATACAGCAAGTAATTTATTCGGAGTTGTAGTTGGGATGGATTATTTCGTCACACCAACCCTTTTCATGACAGTTGAGATGCACAATTTTGATAAGGATGCAATATATATTGGAGTAGGATTTACGCCTTAGGAGGTATTTATGAAAATTTTTATTGATACCGCAAACCTTGATGAGATAAGAAAGATAAACGAATATGGGATTCTTGATGGAGTTACCACAAATCCCAGTCTTCTTGCGAAGGAAGGAGACGACCCGGTAAAAATCATAAAAGAGATTTGTAAAATTGTGAACGGTCCTGTAAGTGTGGAGGTTGTTTCTACAACTGTTGAAGAGATGGTGAAGGAGGCAAAAAGAATTGCTAAAATAAATGAAAAGATTGTTGTAAAGGTTCCGATGACACCTGACGGATTGAAAGCAGTCAAAAGGCTTTCAGAGAATGGAATAAATACAAATATGACCCTTATATTTTCTCCGCTCCAGGCACTTCTTGCGATGAAGGCAGGTGCCACCTATGTTAGTCCTTTTATAGGAAGGCTTGATGATATTTCCCACTATGGAATGGAGATTGTTGCCGATATTTCTAAAATCATTCAAAATTACGGATTTAAAACAGAAATAATAGTGGCGAGCATAAGACACCCAATTCATGTCCTTGAGGCTGCACTTTATGGAGCACACATTGCTACAATTCCCTATAAGGTTCTTGAGCAAATGTTCAAACATCCCCTTACAGATATAGGACTTGAGAAATTTTTGAAGGACTGGAGGGAAAAGGTGAAAAAATGAGGTGGTTGAAGGGGTTAACGATATTTTTAGTTTTTTTTAGTTGTTCTTACGGATGTAAGGTAACTGGTAAAAATTCTGAAGAAAAAAGGCATTTTGTTGAAATGGAAGTAAAAAATGTTTTCGTTGATAGAAGTGGAAATCCTTTGATCCTACTTGAGGATAAGAGCGGGACAAGAAGGCTTCCCATCTGGATAGGTTTTGCTGAGGCAAGAGCAATTGCTATGGAGCTTGAAAAAGTGGAGGTCCCAAGGCCGATGACACACGATTTGATGAAAAATATACTTAATACTCTTGAGATAAAAGTGGTAAAGGTTGTGATATCAGACATAAAGGGTTCTACCTTTTATGCAGAAATTCATCTGAAAGGCAAAAAGGGAAGCTGGATAATTGATGCCAGACCTTCTGATGCAATTGCCTTATCTCTGAGAACTCAATCTCCAATTTTTGTTGTTGAGGATGTAATAGAGAGAAGCGGTATGGAGGTGCCAGAGGAGGAAGGAAAGGTTTTATATAGCCAGAAACTCGGAATCTTCCTTGAAGAATTGAACCCCCTTGTTAAGGAAGCTCTTGAATTAAAAGGTGGACTTGCTGTTACGGAAGTAGAAGAGGGAGGCGAGGGTGAAAAAATGGGTTTAAGACCGGGAGATATCATTCTTATGATAAACTCTCAAGAGGTAGAAACTGCTGAAGATTTTGATAAAATTACCGGTGCGGGAGAAATAGAATCAATAACTGTTTTAAGAGGAACCGAAAGGATTGAATTGAAGAAATGACAGTACTTTTTAGTATGCCTGGGATTCAAAATACAGAAGAGGTTTTGAGAATTGCTTCTGAATATGCGAGGAAAAACAGGGTAAGGGACATAGTTATTGCTTCAACCACAGGATATACTGCAAAGGAAGCCTTGAAGTTTTTTCCTGCCAACGAGTTTAATGTAGTAATTGTTACCCATAATACAGGATTTGGAAAGGACGGAGAGCAGGAATTTTCTGAAGAAATAAGAAAGGAGTTACTTTCAAAAGGATATAAGGTTCTTACAGGAACCATGGTTCTGAGAAATTTAAACAGGGCTATAAAGGATAAATTTCATTACTCGGAAACAGAACTTATTAATGCCACATTGAGAACCTTCGGCGAGGGAACAAAGGTGTGTTTTGAGATTTGTGCAATGGCATGTGATACAGGGCTCATTCCTGCCGGTGAAGTAATAGCAGTTGCAGGAACAAGCAGGGGGGCTGATACCGCAGCTGTGATTAAGGCAAAGCCATCAAATCGTTTTTTTGATATGAGGCTTATCGATTTTATCTGTAAACCCGCTCTGAGATGAAAGGAAAAATTAAAGTAGTTTTCGTCACGGTTCCGGATGAAGGGGTAGCAGAAAAAATGGCAAAGGATACAGTGGAGAATGGGCTTGCAGCCTGTGTAAACATAGTAAGAGAAGTTCGTTCAATCTATATATGGGAAGGAAAAATTGAGGATGAGAAAGAGTTTCTTCTCATAATAAAAACCTCCTCATCCAGTTTCAAAAATCTGAAAGAGAGAATAAAAGCCCTCCATCCATATTCCGTTCCAGAAATAATAGGAATTGATGTGACGGATGGAAATGAAGATTACATCAAATGGGTTTTGAAGGAGACATCTAAAAGGAAGGGAAAAAAAACCAGAATTCAAAATCCGAGTAATTCATTAGAAAAGAAGCCAGATTTAGAAATGTTGGGATAAACTACGATGAATAATACAAGAACATTCTTTTTGAAAATTACAATGTATATCTGGATAAAATGATGAAGATTCTAAAAGAGTTAAAAAGGGTAGTTGATGAGGGAAGAATAGTATGTATCGTATTCGATGACACTTTAATAGTCGGTGTGTTAGGTGGAATAAAGCCCAACTCCCTTGTCGCTTACCGATTTAAAGCATATGTGGGATTTATAAGGCAGATATTATGATAGACGAAACACAAAACTTTAAAGGAAAAAGAATGCTCCAGCGAGCTGGAGAGTTAAGCCCTTTTTGGGCTTATAACACCGAAAATTTGTCTGAAGATAAGCAATTAATACTTATCAATAATGTTCAGTTTATATACGAATTGGCCTTAGCTCAACTTGAACTGCAATCTTTTGAGGTTAATTTTGAAGTGACCAATGGGCTGAGGGAGTTCAAGTTAATAGAGATCAAAGATGAAGAAGAACTCAGAAGAAGATTAGCTTATTTTAAGTCTGTAAAGGGGAAGCCTACTGACTACTTCCAGATTATTCAAAAGAATAGAACACGCTCAGTCAATCAGTATCTTACACATTGGATTTACCCGTACAAAGGAAAATTTCATCCTCAAATGATTAGAGCACTTCTGAATATTATTGGGCTTAAACAAGGAGATACTGTTCTTGATCCATTTATTGGAAGCGGAACTACTGCTGTTGAGGCTCAACTCTTAGGAATAAATTGCATTGGTATAGATATATCTCCTTTATGTGTGCTTCAAAGCAAAGTAAAGACAGAATCAATTGATGTTCTTTCGCAAATAAGAGAATGGGAAGAAGAAATAATAAAAAGGATAAGACCCTCCTTGTTCAATTTAGAAGGAGAAACTATTGATGAAACCATTAATTTAATTCCTGATGAGAAGGTAAAGAATTTCTACAGAATGGCAAAACTTGTTGCTATAAGCGATAAAGCCAGGAGAGGGAGAGAATTCTCCAATGCATTTTTGAAAAATCTGGAACTTATGATTTTGTCTGTTTCGGATTATGTGGAGATTGTGAATAAGCTAAAACTGAAATTAGGTAAAATAGATATTAAGCAAGGTGACTCCAGGGCATTACCATTGAATAATGAGAGCATAGATGGCATTATTACTTCTCCCCCGTATTCAATTGCTTTGGATTATGTTTCAAATGATGCTCATGCTTTAAAAGAAATGGGTTATAACCTATCGGAGATTAGAGAAAAATTTATTGGTGTTCGTGGTAAGGGAGAAACGAGGATTAATCTGTATAATGAAGATATGAAAAAAAGTTTGGAGGAAATGTTTAGAGTGCTCAAACCTAAAAAATATGCTGTTATAGTTATTGGGAACGCTACTTATATGGACGAAGAAATCAAGACTGTTGAGTTTATAATTGATTATGCAGAAAAAATAGGTTTTAAATTGGTCAAAAATATAGATAAAATTATATTTGGACTCTACAATGTAATGCAGAGGGAAAATATCTTAATTTTTCAAAAGGAGAAATAAAGTGCATGATAACGAAATGAAAAAGAGAATGGAAAATTACGAAAGAATAATTAGAGAGATTTTAGGCGCTTTCAGTAAATTGGAATTTCATATTGTTATTGAAGCTACTATTCATAAAAAGATAATCCCAGTAAATAAGAACGACGAGAAAGATAAATTACTACTGAACGATATTAAAACCATTATTAATGATTTTGCTCTTGAATATAATAAAACTCCTATTACTTTTGACCTCTATAAATCATTGATCAAACCACCAAATCCAAAAAGTTTTCGTAATAACGAAGTGGGTGTTTTTGCAGATAAAATAATCCCATTATTTTTTGAGAAAAATAAGGATAGATTGAAAATAATTGAGTCTTTTGAAAGATTACAATTAATGGGTTACCCCGCTGAAAAGATTACCGATAAATATGGAAGAGTTACCTATTTAGAAGTAAAAGCGATCTCAAGACGAGATGTAGGGTCGCCGAGAGATTTTTCTTTTCTCCTTTAAAAAATTCAAAGAAAAAGATAAGAGAAGATGGACATCATTTATTACTATGTCTTGATACATTTGAACGAAAAGAAAAAGAGTTCATTATTACTGGTTGGTGTCTTATCGATTTGTTTAACATCAAGGTATCAATGAAACCAGAATTTAATACAGATAATTTGGAATTATATAGAAAAGAGAACATTTTGTTAGAAGTTAATTTAGGCGGGGAGAAATAAAGGGTTCACATATCTTATGCAAAAACCACATAAAATGGTCGGGTGCTAAATTTTTAAAATAAATCTTCTTAAGGGGCGAGTATAACTTTGAGACACTCTTTACCTTCAGCGACAAGTTTGAATCCATAGCCTGCTTCTGAAAGCGGAAGTCTGTGGGTTATTAGGCTTTTAACCTCTATTATTCCGTTTTCAATGAGATTAATACTTGTTGCATAGTCAAGGGGGCTCCCACCATAAGAACTGACAAATGAAATTTCAGTTCTCCAGAAGATTCTGTTTACAGGAAATGGGAACTTGAGATTAGGTTCAGGGGTTGCAAAAAACAGAATTTTTCCGCCCCTTTCAACGCAATCAAGCGCCATTTTTATTGCTGATGGAGAAGCAGTGCAGATTATAACTTTATCTGCAAGTTTCAAATTGTTATTCTCACGGATAAATTCTGCTGAATCCTTTTCAGGTTTGAATGCAAAATTGGCACCGGCATTTATTGCGCTTTTTACTCTTTCCTCAATTATATCGGTTGCAAAAATTCTGCTTGCTCCAATGGCTTTTGCGAATTTTATGTGGAGAAGCCCTGCTGTGCCACATCCTATTACAAATACCGAATCTCCCGGAGAGGTTGAAAGAAATCGGTGCGCCCTTATCACGCAGGCAAGAGGTTCTGTCAGGGAGGCTTCTTCGTAGGAAACCTTCTCAAATTTAAAAATTCCTCTCTCAACATTTATCTCGGGCACTCTTATGAACTCAGAAAATCCTCCTGGATAAAAATTGGTTTTCCTCAATGTTTCACAAACTGTATGATGCCCTTTCAGGCAGAAATGGCAGGTATTGCATGGAACATGATGTGCCACAACGACCTTATCTCCTTCTTTTATTCCCTTTACTTCCTTTCCAACTTCTACAACATCACCTGCAACCTCGTGTCCAAGAATCACAGGGGTTTTGCCCTTTCGGTACCATTCCATAACATCACTTCCACATATTCCACTCGCCCTCACCTTTAAAAGAATTTCTCTTTCTCCAATTTTTGGTATCTCCCTTTCCTCAATCCTTATGTCGTTGTTGCTGTAATAAACCGCTACTTTCAACCTTTCTTTTTTACCTCTGCATTGAAAATCTCAAGGGCTTCTCTTGGATTTTTATTTTCATGTATTATTGCCCTTATAGCCTTTATCATTGCAACTGAATGGTCTGATTGCCATACGTTTCTTCCCATATCCACTCCAACTGCTCCTTCCTGAATTGCTCTGTATGTGAGTTCAAAGACCTCCATTTCTGTATTTAATTTTGGTCCACCTGCTATAACAATAGGAACAGGGCACCCCTCAACAACCTTTTCAAATCCCTCGCAGTAGTAGGTCTTTACAAAATGAGCTCCAAGTTCAGCTGCAATTCTTGAACTAAGGGCGAGGTACCTTGCGTCCCTTTTTTCCAGTTCCTTTCCAACAGCGGTCACGGCGAGAACAGGAATTCCAAACTCTTGAGCTTCATCCACAAGTCGGGCAAGGTTTAAAAGGGTCTGATGTTCATATTCTGAGCCAACAAAGATGGAAAGGGCAACTGCGGAGGCATTGAGTCTGATAGCATCCCTTATGGATGTTGTTATCTCTTCGTTTGAAAGGTCTTTTCCTATAATGCTTGCTCCTCCTGAAACCCTTAGAACTATCTTTGTTTGAGTATCCGGAGATATGCAGTTTCTTAATATTCCCCTTGTAAGCATTATAGCATCTGCATAAGGAAGAAGAGGAGTTATGGTTTTTTTCGGGTCTTCCAGTTTTGTGGTTGGACCGAGAAAATATCCGTGGTCAAGAGCAAGCATAAGAGTTCTTCCAGTTTCTGGTTTTATTATTCCCGAAAGTCTGTTTTTTATACCCCATTCCATATCAAAACCTCCTTTTTTGTTAAATTTCACTAATTCTTTTAGTTTTTTCAAGAAAAAGTTCTTTTTTTAAAAATTTTTGGTGGTAAAATATCTTCTATGAAAAGAGGAATTCTGTTTTTTATATTGGCTGTTGTTATTTTTTTGCTATTACTATTTCTTTTTCCGAAGAAGAAAAGGGATATGGAAAAATTTGAATTTTTGGGAGAAGAGGAAAAGTTTGACGCTACCCTTTTTTTCCTTGACCCTGAAGGAAGATTTGTTAGAGTAGAGAAAAAATTGAAAGGCTCTGAATTTGTAGAGGACAGGATAAAGGAGTGCATTTACGCCCTTAAAATTCCTCCTGAGGGACTTTTTTCACCGCTTCCGAAAGAACTGGAGGTAAAGGATGTTATTTTTTCCGATGGAATTGTTTACATAAATTTTTCTGAAGAGGTTTTAAAAATTCCCTTCGGAACGAGGAGTGAGTTAGAAACAATTTATGGTATCGTAAATTCTTTATCCGCTACCTTCTCTGAGGTAAAGGGCGTGAAATTTCTCGTTTCATCATCGGAAATTGAAACTCTTGGAGGGCACATTTCTTTAAAAGAAGTAATCTATCCCGACCTTCAGATATTTGAAAAATGAAAAGGAATTTCAGAGAGGAGATTAAAAAAACCATACTTGTTCTTGATGGAGCAATGGGAACCTCATTATATAAAATGGGACTTCCTCCGGATAAACCTCCTGAATATGCTAATTTGAAACATCCTGAATGGGTTTATGAAATTCACAGGGGATATGTATCCGCTGGAGCGGACATTATTGTAACAAATACATTTGGAGCCAATCCCTTCAAAATGAAAGAGCACTCCCTTGATAAATATCTTAAGGAAATCATTGCGGAGGGGGTAAAAATTGCAAAAGATGCAGGCGGGGAGAAGTGTTTTATATCCACTTCCATAGGACCAACAGGAAAATTTATTGAACCAGTGGGAGACCTTTCTTTTAATTATGCAGTTTCTACATTCAGAAAGATAGCAGAAATAGCGATAGAATCTGGAACTGACCTATTTTCTCTTGAGACTTTCATAGATATTAGGGAATTAAAGGCAGCAATTGTGGGAATAAGGGAGGTATCTCCTGATATTCCAATAATAGCCATGATGACTTTTGAAAGGTCATTGAAGACTGTGCTGGGCACCACTCCAGAAGTTGCGGGAATAGTTCTTGATAGTTTGCCTGTGGATGTGATAGGAGTCAATTGTGGTCTCGGACCGGATGGAATATATGAGGCACTTTTGAGGATTTCTCCATATACGGACAAGCCTTTGATATCACAGCCAAATGCAGGCATTCCATTGGTTCAGGATGGGATTACGGTATATCCTGCAGTTCCCGAAGATTTTTCAAAATTGATAAATGAAAAGATAAAGATAGGTGTTGCAATTTTTGGCGGATGCTGTGGAACGGGTCCGGAACACATTGAGGAATTAAGAAAAACTTTGAAAGGGAAAAAACCCATGCTGAAAAAAAGAAAAGACCCGAAGAAGGTCTTTCTTGCTTCCAGGACATCTTTCGTGGCAGTCGGAGAAGGGGAGCCGGTCAGAGTTATTGGTGAAAGAATCAATCCATCAAGGAGGAAGAAACTTACGGAGGAGTTGAAAAACGGAAAATTTTCCATTCTTAGAGAAGATGCGATAGGGCAGGCTGGTAATGGTGCAGATATCATTGATGTAAATGTTGGAATTCCTGAAGCAGATGAAAAAGAACTTATGAAAAGGGCTGTTATGGAGGTTAACCTTTCCGTTCAGGTTCCCATCTCCATTGATTCTCCTTCAGCGAGCGCCATAGAGGAGGGATTAAAGGCAGTGGATGGAAAGCCTCTTATCAATTCAACCTCAGCAGACGAAGAAAAAATGAGGGTGGTTTTTTCACTGGCAAAAAAATATGGAGGGGCGGTAGTTGGATTGACGATGGACGAGAAAGGTATTCCTGATACTGGAGATGGAAGGATTGAACTGGCAAAAAAGATAATGAAATTTGCAAATGAGTACGGGGTTGAAGTCTTTATAGATCCTATAATTATTCCAATTGGAGCGGATACACAAGCGGGAAATCTTACACTGGAGACCATAAAGAGGGTAAAAAATGAACTCAGGGTTCCTGTTATTATAGGGTTAAGCAACATATCTTTCGGAATGCCTGAAAGAGAGATAATAAATTCATCATTCCTCTCAATGTGTATTTTAAATGGAATAGATGTGGTCATAGGGAATCCGATGAGCGAGATTCTTATGAAAACCTTGAAAATCTCAGAGATGCTTGTGGGAAGGACGAAACCTGATTATGCCATCAACTGGTTCAAAAAGGAAAATGTAGTTGAGACAAAGGATGGATTGGAGCTTATCAAAAATGCGATAATGAGAGGAGAGGTTGAAGGTATTGAAATCTATGTGAATGAAGCCCTCAAAAACGGATATTCTCCGCTTGACCTGAATAACCTGGCAATAGTTCCCGCTTTGAAAGAACTGGGAATTCTTTTTGAAAAAGGGGAGATATTTCTTCCACAACTGATGAGGTCAGCGGAGACCGCTAAGAAGGCGTTTGAAGTTCTCAAACCGCATTTTGGTAAGAAAACGGAAAAGAAAGCGAGGGTTCTTTTTGCCACTGTGGAAGGCGATATCCATGACATAGGTAAGAACATAGTGATAACCCTTCTTGAATCTGATGGATTTGAAGTCATAGACCTTGGAAAGAATGTTAAGACAGAGGAGATTCTCAGTGCTATTGAGAGAACATTTCCTGATTTTGTCGCATTGTCCTGTCTCATGACAACTACCCTTTCATTTATGAGGAAAAGCGTTCAGGTAATAAAAGAGAAGTTTCCTGAACTTCCCGTTGCAGTTGGTGGTGCGGTCCTTACAAGAAAACTTGCTCAAGAAATGGGAGCGGATATATATGGTGAGGATGCTGTTTCTGCTGTTAAAATTTTTAATGAATATTTGAAAAAGTGAAAAGGAGGATTCTTATTATAGAGAATGACCCATATTATACCGCTTTCATGAAGGCAGTTCTTTCATCGGCAAACTACGAGGTTGAAGTGGCTGAGGATGTGGATGGTGCAAAGAGAAAGGCTAAGGGAAAACCTTCCCTTATCCTTTTATCTGTTGACCTTCCAGGGGGGTTCAAACTTTTTGAAACCTTAAAAAATTCTTCTGAGTTCAAAGGTATTCCCCTAATTGTGCTTTCTTCTGTTCCGATTAAAGAAAAACCAATGAATTTTCTTTCAAAACCATTTACAGATGAAGAACTTCTTGAGAGGGTTCAGAACATAATAGGTTTTACAATAACTGAAGAAGAATTTATGAGAATTCAGGAGGAATTGTTAAATCTCACCCGGGAAAAGGCAGACCTTGAAAGAAAACTTAGGGATATGGAAAAAGAACTCGAAAATGAAAGGGAAAAGAGGAGAAAATTTATTGAGGAGTTGAAAAAATTGATTTATGAATTTGAGAAATAGGAGGTAAAAATAGAGAAGAGGAACCACAAAAGGTATAAGGCAGTATTTTCTCTGAGATATAAGAATGAAGCGACTTTTGTGGATGCCTATACAAGAGATATAAGCAAGGGTGGTCTCTTTATAAAAACGAATCTGTTTCCACCCATAAATTCTGATATTCTTATAAAACTCTATCCTCCATTCATCCAGAATCCTTTAGAAATAAAGGGAAGGGTTGTTTACATAATTGATGAAGAAAGGGCAAAGAAAATTAGAAGAGAGCCCGGATTTGGTGTGGAATTTCTCGATATGGACGATGAAAAGAAGTCAGTTATTGAATCAATTATCAAGCATTTCAAAAAAATTGAAAAGGGTATTCACGGAAGGAGAAGATGTCCAAGGATGCCATACGAAACAGAGGTCAACATCAGGATAGGTAAAGCAATAGTTCCAGGGAAAACCTTAGATATAAACATTCATGGAGCATACATTGCTGTTTCGAAAAGAGATTTGCCTGTTGGAAAGGAATTTGAGGCGATATTTTTCAGGATTGGTGAACTAAAGAATGTTTCAATTAAGATAAGGATTGTTCATTTTCTTGAAGACGAAAAGGCAAAGGAGTTCGGGAAGGAGGAGGGTTATGGAGTTGAATTTGTTGACCTTCCTCAAGAGGTTTACATAGAGATATACAAGATGATGGAGAGGTGGGTTATTTAATGAGAAGAGGGTTCTGAAAAAGTAGGGCTTTTTTGTAGGAATTTTTGAAAGAGGATATCAGAAGGCATTAGATTCATTCTACAAATATTTTATTCTACTTAAAAATGGCTTTGTCGTTTTTAGTGAAAAATACCTTGAGCTAATAATTGATAAAATAGAGAATATTGAGGAAGTTAGAAAAACTGTAGAGAAAATTTCTTTAGAATTATCAGGAGAATCTTAAAATGATAAAAAGCGACCAACAGCGTCCAACACAGCATAAAAGGTTCGCTCCCTGCGGTCGCTCACCAAAATCCGCCTTTGGCAACTTCTTTTCGGAGTTGTATTGATAAGCGGGCAGTGGTGAATAATTTTGTGTCCTTTTTCAGAGACAGAAAAATTATTGACAATTGCATTAGTTTTAGGACTTCCAGGATGGTTTGAAGGGTTTTCCTCTTTCCCTGAGGGTAAAGGGCCAGAGCATACCTTCTTCCTCCGGAGTTCTTCCAAAAATTTGAAATATCCTTTCCGCTCCCCATGAGAACCAGAGGGGATAGGAAAGTACATAAAATGTGCCTATTAAGGGGTGCACTTTTGCCACCCCGAAGATTCCAAACCACGGGTTTGAAGCTACAAGATTGGAAATGAGAATATTAAGCCAGAAAAGAAGGGTAAAGAAAAGAATGAGAAACACATACCAATCCCTGTTTCTATTTATGAGGTGTTTTGCATATATATAAGCACATATTCCACCGATAACTATTAATAATGGAACATCAAGAAGCCCTACCTTCATAGCCATCCTCTTTCTTTACACCATGTTATATAATCCCACAAGCCTTTTCTCGGGTCTTCATAGATATATTTAAAGCCGAGGTCTTTAAGTCTTTTATTGGAAAACCAGTATTGATGGGTTATATATCCTGCCATTGGAACATCCACCTTTGGTCTTATTCCTCTTTTTCTCGCCCTTCTATCAAGATAGGTTATAATCCTCATCGCTATCTTGGAGAAGAATTTATAAATCGGCCAGTATATTGGAATCCGAACGACTTTTTTTATACCCAGTGCGTCATAAAGGAACTCCAGCATTTCTGTCTGTGTTATACAATCACTCAGGACATTGTAAGACTTTCCAATGGTTTCATCGTGCTCCGCACAGAAAATGGCTGCCCTGACGAGATCCGTGACATGGACGGATGGAAACATGAGCGTTTTTTTCCTGGGATACCATGAGATTACAACCCCTGTTCCTATTCTTCTAAGTGCGTATAAAATGTGGTATACCCCGTACCTGTGTCTCGGTCCATATATAGGAGCAGGTCTCAGAACAGTTAAAGGAAGTCCTTTTTCCTTATAAAGAGCCCACAGAACCCTTTCCTGTTCTGCCTTTGATTTTGAGTAATTGTTTGGGGGATTAAAAGGATGGTCTTCATCAATAGGACTATCCTCCGCCTCTCCATAAACCCCTTCTGTTGACCAGTGAATAAACCTCTTCGCCTTATATTCTATTGCCAGTTCCGCAATGTTTTTAACACCTATTACATTTACCTTATAAAGGACATCCCACTCCGCAAAGTAGTCATAAAGTGATGCAATGTGAAAAATGGCATCGTAGGGAGGCTTTCCTTCAAAAAGTGGAATGAGTGTTTCTTTTTTGGTGAGGTCTGCTGGAATGAATTCAACCTTTAATTTTTCAATTATGTCTTCATAATATGCTGGATGAAGGGTTCCTTCCTCACAATAGTATTGTTTGTGTTCTTCCCTTTTCAGGTCGGTTGCTACCACTTCCCATCCCTCCTTTACCAAAAGTTCAATCATGTGTCCACCCGTGAACCCACACGCCCCTGTTACTAAAGCCCTTTTTTCTTCATGCATGTGGAAATAATAACATTCAGTTTTTATAATTCAAGAAAAAAATCAACATTCATGAAAAAAATGGAAAAGTTAAAGTAGAAAAAATGGAAGAAATTGAACTGCTGAAAAATTATTTTTTAAAAAGAAAAGAGGTTTCAATGGCTTTTTTGCCACGGGAAGAATGATGGAAGAATCGGATCTGGATATTGGAGTTTATTTTGCCACAGAATTTTTCAGGGAGGATGAAAGAGAAATAATAAGGCTTGAAGATGAAATCTGGTCTGAAGTTTCCGAAATTATCAGGGAAAGAGAGATTGATTTAACCTGTTTAAATATCGCTCCTCCTTCTTTAATTTCCAGTGTGTTTAAAAGCGGGGTCCCTTTGGTGGTTAAAGATAAAAAATTGTACTGGGAAATTTTTTTTGAAAGCGACAGGTGAAGCTAAAGATTTTCTGGAATTTGCAGAAAGTTTTTTTAAACTCAAAAACAGAGCAAAATTTTTAAGCAAAGAAGATAGAGAAGTTTTGCTAAGAAGGGTGGATTATCTCAAAACTCAGATGGAGGAATTTGGAAGGTTTCAGAATTTAACCCTCAATGAATATTCAAAAAATTTGGACAAAAGGAGGATTGTTGAAAGATGGATAGAGAACATCATAAATGCTCTTTTAGATATTTCAAAAATTATTCTTGCTTCAGAAAACGGACTGATGCCAAAGAGCTACAGAGAAACTCTGAGAGATTTCGGATATGTGATGGGCTTTGACAAAGAGGGGTCTGAAAAATTTTCCAGGCTTGCAGAGTTAGGAAATACATGAATATTTAGACATCCTTTATGGGAGAATTGAAATTTTTCTTAAAGAATTTCCATCCCTTTATCAGGAAATTTACGGATTTTTGGAGAAATATTTAAAAAATAAAGGGCAGATAAATTTATTTTTATTGCAAAGGGGAAGGGAATTTCCTATAATAAAAATCATGGAAATTTACATTCTTCTCATTCCCGTAATTCTATTTTCTCTTACAATTCATGAGTATATGCACGGGCTTACTGCTTATAAACTTGGAGATTCAACCCCCCTTATTTCCGGGAGGCTCACGATGAATCCTTTAAGCCATCTTGACCCGATAGGAACAATAATGCTTTTCATAGCAAGGTTTGGTTGGGCTAAACCTGTTCCTGTAAATCCATTCAATTTCAGAAATCCACTGAGGGATATGGCGATTGTTGCGTTCGCAGGACCTGCCTCAAATTTTTCAGTTGGAATTCTGTGTCTATTTTTGATAAGGATTTTTTTCGGAAAAGGAAACCAAATTTTTTATTTCTCTGAAAACCTGCTATTTCTTTTACTTTTTCTCTTTGTGCAGATAAATTTAGCCCTTGCTTTTTTTAACCTCATACCAATTCCTCCCCTTGACGGTTCAAAAATTTTACTCCACTTTCTGCCACCGCGTTCAAGAGCTGAATACATCAGATTTTCTTCCCTGGGTCCACTTTTCATTTTCGGAATTTTTATATTTGAGATGATTTTTAATGTTTCCATTTTTAGCTCAATTATATGGTTTCCCGCAAATCTTCTTTCAAAACTGGTGCTGGGAGTGCATTTTTTCTGAAAATTTTTTGTGATATAATTAACATATGTTTAATGTGATAATTTCAGAACTTAAAGAACTTAAAAAAGAGTTTGAGGAGTTAAAGTCTGTTTACGGACTGGAAAAGAAAATGGCAAGACTCGAGGAGATTGAAAATAAATTAACCTCTGTGACTGAATGGAAGGGAGAAGAAACAAAAAAATTGTTAAAGGAAAAATCCGAAATTGAGAGAGAAATTAAAGAGTTTGAGAAGATAAATGAGGAGATAGAGGAGATAGAGGTGATGGTAGAAATAGGAGAGGAGGAAAAGGATATAAAAATCTACAAAGAATGTGAAGAAAAATTCAATCTTCTTAAAGAGAGATTCGGAACCTTTAAACTAAAGAAGTTTATGACCGACGAGAATGACCCGAAAAATGCTATTCTTGAGGTAAATGCAGGAGCCGGCGGAACAGAGGCTCAGGACTGGGCTGAGATGCTTATGAGGATGTATTTAAGATGGTGTGAAAGGAAGAATTTTGAAACGGAAATAGTTGATATCTTGAAAGGGGAGGAGGCTGGAATCAAAAATGTTACGATAACCGTTGAAGGAAGTTATGCATACGGACTTCTTAAATCAGAAGCAGGGGTTCACAGGCTTGTGAGAATTTCTCCATTTGATGCAAATAAAAGAAGACATACTTCATTTGCTTCTGTTTCGGTATATCCGGAGGCTGACGAGGAGGTTCATATAGAGATAAAGGAGGATGATTTAAAAATTGAAACATTCAGGGCATCAGGTCACGGAGGTCAGCATGTGAATAAAACCGCTTCCGCAGTGAGAATTACCCATCTTCCAACAGGAATAACCGTTCAATGTCAGAATGAGAGGTCTCAGCACAGGAACCGGGAACTTGCAATGAAAATTCTTAAAGCCCGTCTTTATGAACTTGAACTCAAAAAGAGGGAAAAAGAAAAGGAAAAATTCTATTCCCAGCAAAAAGATATTGAATGGGGAAATCAGATAAGGTCATTTATTCTTCATCCTTACAAAATGGTAAAAGACCACAGGACGGGTTATGAAACAAATGACCCACAGCCCGTTCTTGATGGTATGATTGACGAGTTTATATCAGCGTATCTTAAGTGGAACCTTTCCTCATTGAGGGGTTAATCCCTTCCTCTATGGTCTCTTAAAAAGGAGGGGATATTTTTGGCAATTGGTTTATTTTTGAATTTT